>JAYNJA010000019.1:0-10639 GCA_038109705.1 Thalassolituus sp.
GCAGAATCAGAGGATGTTCGAATTCAGCAACCATTTTTTCCTGGTTGTTGATGAAATAAGGAGACAGGTAACCGCGGTCGAACTGCATACCTTCTACAACTTCGAGTTCGTCGTTCAGGCCTTTGCCTTCTTCAACGGTGATGACGCCTTCTTTGCCAACTTTTTCCATCGCTTCTGCGATGATTTTACCAACGGTCTCGTCGGAGTTTGCAGAGATAGTACCTACCTGAGCGATGGCTTTGCTGTCTTCACATGGCTTAGCCTGTGCCTTCAGTGCTTCAACAACCGCGGCAGTCGCTTTGTCGATGCCACGTTTCAGGTCCATTGGGTTCATGCCGGCTGCAACAGACTTCAGACCTTCGTTAACGATCGCCTGAGCCAGAACAGTCGCAGTAGTAGTACCGTCACCGGCCTGATCGTTCGCCTGAGACGCCACTTCTTTAACCATCTGTGCGCCCATGTTTTCGAACTTGTCTTTCAGTTCGATTTCTTTCGCGACAGAAACACCGTCTTTAGTGATTGCCGGACCACCGAAGGCTTTATCCAGAACCACATTGCGGCCTTTAGGGCCCAGAGTCACTTTTACTGCATTAGCCAGAATGTTTACGCCGTCCAGCATTTTGGTGCGGGCGTCATTACCGAATTTAACTTCTTTTGCTGCCATGATTCGTTTCCTTAAATATTCGTTGAACGTTTAAAAATCTGAAGACGTTGAATCTCAGTCTTCGATAACACCGTAGATTTCGCTTTCGTTCAGGATCAGCAGCTCTTCACCGTCGATCTTAATGGTGTTGGAACCAGAGTATTTTCCAAACACAACGGTATCCCCTACTTTCACAGCCAGAGCCTGCACATCACCGTTGTCCAGAACTCGGCCATTACCGACGGCAACCACTTCACCCTGATTTGGCTTCTCAGCCGCAGCGCCCGGCAGCAGGATACCGCCAGCAGTGGTTTGCTCTTCTTCCTTGCGACGAACTACGACGCGATCGTGTAAAGGACGGATTTTCATTTGAAGTTCTCTCCAATATGTATGCACTTTGTATGCAGTGTTGCGTTTTATGAAACCGACAGACCCCGCTGTGGCGGCTGTCTGGTGGCCCCAAAATCTGTGTGGTTTGTTTATTGGGGGGCGGTTGAAGGATTTCAACACCCCCGGCAGAAATTTTTTACGGGATTGTCACAATTAGCTCAGTCTTCCCGCTTATAGTCACCTTCGATGACATCCCCGCCGCGACGTGGTCGCTCCTGCCCCTCATAATGCTGCGGGCGCGAACCAAAATCCTGATCCGGACGCTGTCCAAAACCCTGATTCATATCCATAGGGTTCACGATATTGGGCTTAAAACGCTTCATCAGTGAGCCGGCCATAGCACCACGCACACCGGGCATCAGAAGGCTGAAGCCAAATGCGTCGGTCAGGAAGCCTGGGGTCAGAAGGAGTGCGCCAGCCAAAGCTAACAGAAAGCCTTCGGCCAGTTCCTGCGCAGGTAAACTCCCCTGTTGCATACGTTCACTGGCACGCATCAGAGTCGCCAGCCCTTGTGCACGCAATAAGGTGACACCGATGATGGCCGTCAGAAAAATCAGGGCAAAGGTCGGCAGAATGCCGATGGCACTGCCGACTTTAATCAATACCGCCAGCTCGGCGAGCGGCACGACAATGAAAATCAGTAATAAGGGCACGGAATACTCCAGTCAGTTCATTTCCATGTATTGGGGGTATGATACAGAATTCAAGGCTTAAAGCCCGAGGTAAGAGAGATCATGGCCAGACAGGTCAGTATCGGTACTGGCGCAGGCCAGCTCGTGCCCTATGTCACCTTTGCCTGCAATTTGTCCCCTTTTGCCCTACTATTTAACGCTTACTCAACGGATAGTGCCCGCGTCTAATAATAATTGGAGAACAAATATGGCAACTGAACATTTCGACGTACTCATCGCTGGCGCCGGCCTTTCTGGTATTGGGGTCGCCTGTCATCTGAGTGAAAAGTGTCCGGACAAATCCGTTGCCATACTTGAAGCCCGTGATGCCATTGGCGGCACCTGGGACCTCTTCCGTTACCCTGGCATCCGCTCGGACTCCGATATGTTTACGCTAGGCTACCGCTTTAAGCCGTGGACCAGCGACAAAGGTATCGCCGACGGCGGTGACATCCGTGACTACATCCGCAATGCTGCACAGGAGCATGGTGTCGATAAGAAAATCCGCTTCGGCCATAAAGTGACCAACGCCAACTGGAGCACCAAAGACAAGCTCTGGACTATCACTGCCCAGGTCGGCGATGAAACCCGCGTCTACACATCCAAGTACATCGTTGGCTGTACTGGTTACTACGACTACGACGAAGGCTTTACGCCAGAGTTTGATGGCCGTGACGACTTCAAAGGTCAGATTATTCACCCGCAGTTCTGGCCAGAAGATCTGGATTACACCGGCAAGAAAGTGGTTGTGATTGGTTCAGGCGCAACCGCTGTGACTCTGATTCCGTCGATGTCGCGTGAAGTTGAAAAAATCACCATGCTGCAACGCTCACCGACCTACATTGTGCCGGTACCGAGCAAAGATAAACTGGCCATCCGCCTGCGTAAATTCCTGCCAGAGAGCTTCGTTTACACCATTATCCGTAGCCGCAATATCATGCTGACAATGGCGTTCTACAACTACTGTAAGCGCTTCCCACAGAAGGCACGCGACTTCATCTTCAATTTTAATAAGAAGATTCTGCCGAAAGATTTCGACATGTCGCACTTCACTCCTAAGTACAACCCTTGGGATGAGCGTCTTTGTGCGGTACCGGGTGGCGACCTGTATAAGGCCATTCATAAAGGTAAAGCCGACGTAGTTACTGACCACATCGACCGTTTTGTGGATAACGGTATTCTGCTGAAATCCGGTAAAACCCTGGAAGCTGACATCATCATTACCGCCACCGGCCTGAAAGTCGTGGTACTGGGTAAAATCAACGTCACCATGGATGGCCAGCCATTCAATGTAACCGACAAGATGAGCTACCGCGGGGTCATGTTTGAAGGTGTTCCGAATGCAGCTATGGTGTTTGGTTACACCAACTCGTCATGGACATTAAAAGCAGACCTGATCGCCGATTACTTCTGTCGTGTTATTCAGCACATGGACAAAAAAGGTTACGACTCAGTTATACCTGTTAACCGTGATCCGGCAATGCCGAAAAAATCATTTATTGATCTGAGTTCAGGCTACATTTCCCGTGTTAAAGACCAGCTGCCTAAACAGGGCACCAGAGGTGCGTGGAAATTACACCAGAACTACTTCCGCGATTACCTGTCCCTGCGCCTGAGCAGCATTTCAGCGAAAGAACTGGAATACGGCAAAAAGTAATCCTTGATAGATATTCTGCTGAACCTGAAGCGGCCACTGTCTTCGACGACAGTGGCCGTTTTTACGAAGCCGGCATATAACCCAACACACAAAGCTGACATACCGGTCAGTGGGCTTAATCCTGAATAGCGCTTCGCTATACTGGAATTTCTCACCATTCTTCCTATCAGGAAAACATTATGAACATCCACGGTAGCACTATCGCCATTACCGGTGCTGGCCAGGGGCTCGGTAGAGCAATGGCCGTTGAACTGGCTAAAAAAGGCGCACGGATTGCGGTTATCGACCTTAATCCAGAACCGATGAAAGAAACTCTGCGCCTGATTAAACTTTATGGTGGCGAGGGACGAAGCTACGTATGTAATGTCGCCGAAGAAGCGTCAGTCGTAGACACCTTTAATGCCATCAGTGCCGACTTTGGCAGCCTGCACGGACTTATTAATAACGCCGGAGTATTGCGCGACGGCCTTCTGGTCAAAGAGAAAAACAACGAAATCACGACCATGACCATGGAACAGTGGCAGACAGTGATGAACGTCAATCTGACCGGTGTATTCCTTTGCGGGCGAGAAGCTGCGGCTCACATGGTGCGCAATAAAGAACCGGGCTGCCTGATCAATATCTCCAGTATCAGCCGCGCCGGCAACATGGGACAGACGAACTACTCTGCAGCCAAAGCAGGTGTTGCCGCTATGTCGGTGACCTGGGCAAAAGAACTGGCGCGCTATAATATCCGCTCCAATGCCATTGCTCCGGGCTTTATCTCTACCGAGATGACGGCAGGCATGCGCCCGGAAACGCTGGAAATGATCTGTTCTGGTATTCCAGCCTCACGTATGGGAACTCCGGAAGAAATCGCCCACGCAGTGATTTTCCTGCTGGAAAACGAGTACATGTCCGGGCGAATCGTTGAGGTCGATGGCGCTCTGCGAATCTGATCTCTGTCACTCTGACTCAAGGTAATGGCGACGATAACAGAACCGACTGAACTCACTGCAGAAGAGCGCCTGTGGCAGGCGCTCGCTGCTATACCCAAAGGCTCACTCCTTACCTATGGTCAACTCGCAACGGCCTCTGGCTTCCCTGGCCGGGCACGTTGGGCTGGCCAGATGCTGTCGCGCCTGCCTGCCGACACTAAACTGCCGTGGCATCGTGTGATTAATGCGTCCGGCAGCATCAGCTTCCCACCAGAAAGCACATCATTCGAGCGTCAACGTAAGAAGCTGATCTCTGAAGGCTTTGAAATCTCTGCTAAAGGTAAAGTGACAGCGAGAAATAAGTGACACTGAGATGACAGTCTGTCGCTGAATGACCCCTGAGGACTGCACTGCGGCGGAACCCGAGCCTCTGGCCTGCAATTATCAATAATCTTTAGTTATCAAAAAACATAATAAAAAATTATCAATAAGGCCAACAAAGAAATGCGGCAAAATATGATAGTAAGTACTTACAATCATACAATTGAGGACACTTACCTAACAATTCCGGCCAGACAAACACTTTCCCCAGAATAAAGTAATTACACCAATGCTAGCGCCTGCGGGCTTTTCAGCCCTTGCCGCAAGTCAATTCTTCACCGGTTCTTGTCGCTGGTTCACCTGTTAACCCTGACGTTAATCATGGATATTGGCATCCATCAGGTCATGACATAGAGTGTACATGGCCTCCTACAACAACAAACGTAAGGCAGGAATACTCATGGCTAACGAATTCTTCGATGTTCTTATCATCGGTGCTGGTCTCTCTGGTATTGGCGCAGCGTGTCACCTGAAGAAAGAATGCCCAGGCAAGACTTTCGCTATTCTGGAAGGTCGTCAGGCCATCGGTGGTACCTGGGATCTGTTCCGCTACCCAGGCATCCGTTCAGACTCTGATATGTACACGCTGGGTTATGACTTCAAGCCATGGGTTAACCAGAAAGGTATTGCTGACGGCGATGACATCCGTGGTTACATTCAGGAAGCCGCAAAGGAAAACGACGTAGAAGGTCACATTCGTTACAGCCACAAAGTAACCGGCATGAACTACTCAACTGCTGATGCTTTGTGGACGGTTGATGTTGAAGTTGATGGCGAAGCCCGTCAGTACCGTGCCCAGTTTGTACTGAGCTGCACCGGTTACTACAACTACAACGAAGGCTTCACGCCTGAGTTTGCTGGCCGTGAAGACTTCAAAGGTCAGGTTCTGCACCCACAGTTCTGGCCAGAAGATCTGGATTACACCGGTAAGAAAGTCGTTGTTATCGGCTCTGGTGCAACAGCGGTGACTCTGGTTCCTGCGATGACTGACAAAGCAGAAAAAGTCACCATGCTGCAGCGTTCTCCGTCTTACGTGATTTCTGTGCCACAGATGGACCCAGTGATTAAGTTCATGCGTAAGATCATGCCTGAGAAGTGGGTATACAAAGTCACCCGTGGTCGTAACGTGACCATCACTCTGGCGATCTACAACTTCTGTAAGTCGTTCCCGGGTCTGGCGCGCAAACTTCTGCAGAAGCAGGTTGCTGCTCAGCTGCCAAAAGACTTCGACATGAAGCACTTCACGCCTAAGTACAACCCATGGGACGAGCGTCTGTGTGCGGTACCTAACGGTGATATGTTCAAAGCGATTTCTAAAGGTAAAGCTGACGTTGTCACTAACCACATCGACCGCTTCGTTGAAAACGGTATCCTGCTGAAAGACGGCACCACTCTGGAAGCCGACATCATCATCACGGCGACTGGTCTGAAGATTCAGCTGCTGGGCGGTATGGACATCAAGATGGATGGCGAAGTCATCCCGATGAACGAGAAGATGAGCTACCGTGGTCTGATGTTCCAGGACGTGCCTAACTTCGGCATGATCTTCGGTTACACCAACGCCTCATGGACGCTGAAAGCAGACATGCTGTCTAAGTGGTTCTGCGGCCTGCTGAAGCACAGGGATCACAACGGTGTACGTCAGGTACAGCCAGTGAACCATGGCGGCGCGATGGAAACCCGTCCGTTCGTTGACATGCAGTCAGGCTATATTGCCCGTGTTGCGGACACTCTGCCGCGTCAGGGTATGGAAAAGCCTTGGAAGCTGTACCAGAACTACTTCGCTGATATGGCGTCGCTGAAGCTGGGTAAATACGATGTAGAAACTCTGGAGTTCAGTCACCAGATTCCTACTTCTGAGCCACGCACTGCCTGATTATTCCGCTAGTGAAGCGAGCTGAATAAGTGAAGTGAGCTAAATAAAAACCCGGCAGTCGCCGGGTTTTTTATTGGTCATTTTCGAACAGACGGAACCCAGCCAGAGTTTCTGGCTCAGATGCAGGTCAGTCTCAGGGGTAGGATCAGTCCCTCAGGTTATCTGCGATAAAACGGATATCTTTTGATAGCTGTTTGATATCTTCAACCGTCAGTGTCTTCCGGTTTTCATAGGAAATAAATCCGCCAGGGTTACTTTCAAGCGCTGCAGCAATCGCCTCCAGCCTGTCTTCTGACAATGGATGAGTACGGGCAACACCATCAGATAACATCGACGTCATCAGAAACCACACCACCATGCCGTAAGGCGGCGTCTGCATACGTCTCATAACATCTACAGCGTAGGCGTCTGCAGCGATTTCCTGAGACTGCGCCCGTTGCGGCGTGATTGCATCGTAGGGTCGATCCTGATGATGCCAGTGCGCTAACTCATGCAGCAGCAGAAATGCGATACCCGACGTGAGTATTTTCTGTGAAACATCGTCAACGAACGCGTCCTGCTCCCACGCACGCTCAGGTACCCCAAGCGCTTTCAAAGGAGGTTCAAGGTAATCAGACTCAGAATATAAACGAACGATATATTCCGAGATTCGCGTCGGGTCTTTTTTAAAGCGGTCATACCAGGCAAAGCTGACGGCGAGATCATCAAAAAACGCAATCGCCGGCGCTGATATGTTCATACGTCCTGTTTTCAGGTCCATAGCAAAACCAAACAGGTCGTTATTTACTTGCGCAGAAGGAATCTCAAGTGACACTTCAGCGAGTGCCGCCTTCTCACCGGGAGTCAGGTAACGTGGGATATCCTGATACAAGACACCACGGATATTATTTCCATATACCTGAGTTACCCGTTCAAGCCGTTCTTGAGGGTATACCCCGGAAAAATCTTTCGCGGCTACATGCGGAGCCAACCCTGCTGCACACAGAGTGAGTAAAATACCGGCACAGTTAAGGCAGTTCGCAATCCATCGATACATGATTAAAAACCTCTTCCAATGAAGTGTTTTCTATCGGTACGGCGGCATCTGTTAACTGCTGCGTGTCGCCCCAGAAATCGTAATCCCAGACACTCAATAGTAAGTGAGTACGAGCATGATAAATTGCGTTATCTCGCTCATGATTCATCTCATTTACAGATGCCAGCACCTTAACAATACAATTCAGGTTGCCGACGTAATTAATCATCGCGGTACGGGATTGTTCATCAACCTCAGAATAACCTGAAGCCGCACCCGCAAACTGGCTGTAACTGTAATCGCCCGACGCATCATATTCTTCTTCATAAGGCACTATCACCGCGGAAATATGACTGGATTCAAAGCTATTGTCAGCCATCCCATTGTCGCTGAAACCTGACTGTGAGGTTCCATTTCCCGCACCACTGCGAACCTGAGTAGACTCAACACCACGATATAAATTGGTAATCAGAATCAAGGCACCAAACGCGAGAAAGAACACGCCCGGCCCTACGCGTGAAAGCACGACTTTGACACCCGGCAATTCTATTTCACCGTTCTGGCCAGTCTGATGTGGCAGGTGAAAGAACAGACGGTATCCCAGAAAAATAGCCATACCGCCAAATCCTACGACCATCAAACGCTCAATCATTCGCAGCAGAATAATATAGGAATCATCCATAGCAGCTCAGTCTCCAGAGTTCGTAATTTCGAAAATACACAGTTCAGTCGACATAGTCGTAAAGCGGCGCCTTCTTATCGACGATATGAACCGTAAATAAGCTCAGAGAATTATCGCCACTCACAGTCAGGCCACCATGCACAGCCTCACGCAAATTGAGAACGGTTTTGCCTGTAGGTAGCGTAAACGCTCCCTTACCCGGAGCTGTAACCTCAGCACCATTAATCACATAGGCGGCTTCCAAGCCATGGTGGAAATGGCGGCGAATCATCTCGCCGGGCTGATACTCGGCAACAGATACGATCACTTCCATGTCATCGGCAGCGGATAAGTCCGCCCTATGCTTCTCCTCGCGCTGGGTTGAATCGGAATACTTCTGCGCGCTGACGACCGTCGCGGCACCTAATGAAAACGCAGCTGTCAGACTCAGCAGAAATGAAATTCCTTTAACCATAAAAAATGCCCGGATATTAACTATCCGGGCATTATGGGTATTAATTCCGCCGGGGTCACCCCACGGGTGGCTCTGAATGCGTCAATTCACTTTGAATTCGCCCACTTTGGAACCAAGATTTTCTGCAATAGACCGGGTTTTCGCAACGGCCATCACTGTGCCTTCCGCATTACGGGAAGTCTCTTCACCGCTACTGCGGATCTGCGTCAGGTTACTGCGCAGACGCGTAGCCGCCTCACGCTGCTCACCAGCAGTACGCACGATGTGATTCGTCTTACCCTGAATATCGCCCATGCTGACCTGAATTTCGCTAAGCGTATCGCTCACCTGCACGGAGTTCTTTACTGTTGCCTCGACCATATCCCGGTTCACCCGCATAGTATCTACGGCTTTGACAATGTTCTCCTGCACATCACCAATAAGCGCTTCAATCTCTTGTGCCGATCCTTGAGTACGGCTTGCAAGCGTACGAACCTCATCGGCAACAACCGCAAAACCACGCCCTTGCTCGCCAGCGCGGGCTGCTTCAATGGCTGCGTTCAGAGCCAACAGGTTGGTCTGTTCTGCAATCCCTTTAATAGTCTCAAGAATCGAGCTGATGCTGGATGAGTTATCGGCCAGACGATTAACCGCAGCCATCGAGTGCTCCATCTCTTCAGACAGGCGGCCCACTTCGCCCATCACACGGGACACCACCTTGCCTGCTTCGTCAGATTTTCCCTGGCCAGTCAGTGCTGCGGCCTCGGCTTCTTCGGCGAGGCGCGTAACATTAGTTGCACCTTCAGCAACCTGTTCAATCGTATTGCTGACTTCGTTCGTCTGAGCCAACTGACTTTCAACAGCCTGACGACTACGATTGGCGATATTTTCTACTTCATTAACATTACGCCCAACTTCCGACGCTGAATCCTTCACTGCGGTTAAGGTGTGACGGATATTCTCAATCATCTGATTAAAGGCATCCCGTAACTGCCCCATTTCATCATTCCCGGCCACAGTAATCTGGCGGGTAAAATCACCGTTAGCGATTTTCCCTGCGGTACGGGTAAAGTTACCAATGGTTGCCCGCACCGACATAAAAAACGCCAGATACAAGTAGACAATAATCGATAGCGCGCCGAACAGCACAACAGCAAGCGTCATTATCCGCATTTTCTGTGCTGCCAGACGTTCATTCAGCAGAGTCGACAGTAGCGGAAAGGCCGTTCTGCGGATGTTATCAAACGCCTGAGAACCTCTGGCATAAAACGCATAGAACTCAGTCCATGGTTTTTCTACTGACGACACCATGATCACTTCCTGATCAAGATAATCACGCAGTTCGCCCATAAAATTGAGAATACCTTCAGCACTGACAGCCAGAGCCTCATCCCCCGTAACTTCGGCGTTGGTAATCACCAGTTCAGTAGCCTGTTCTGCAGCCAGCAGTTCGTCGTAAACCAGATTCATGAGGTCGTAGGTGGACGATTGCAGGTACTGCTCTGCAAACGAATACAGGCCTGCTGAGTGACCGAGGCCGGACGCTTTTTCAATCGCAGGCATGTCGACCAGTAAGGTCGTATTCAGGCGTTGAATCGTTATATCCGGATCAAGAGACAGGCCCGTGCGCTGAGAAAACTGACGCGCCATCAGGTAGATTTCATCGATGTTCGCCTGAAAATAATTAAACTGGTCCAGGAAAGCTGGCTGGCGCTGTTCACCAACAATACTGAAGCGCGGCAGATATTTTGCCCGCCACTCCTCGATGGAGGTGATCAGCTCAACATCTGAAAGCTGTGCTATCAATTCCCCCGTCAGAGCAGGTAAAGCCTCGATCTTACGTTTTGCTTCGGCTTTGAGATCACGGTCGGCCTGAATCACTGCCGCGGCAGAAACATCACGGGTAAACTCCAGTTCTTTGGCAAAATTCAGAAGCAATTCTAATGGTACTTTTCCGACACCCTTGGGAGCTGT
>JAYNJA010000019.1:10649-23163 GCA_038109705.1 Thalassolituus sp.
TTCAAGCAGAAGCTGCACTGACTCGACGGCCTCGATTTCCTTTTCGGTTTTTTTCATCGAGTCAAATGCAGCAAGAAAAACCTGGCCGCTTAACACAACCAGGGGAACCATAAACAAAAAACTAATCAGGCTGAATTTGGCAGCATAACTTAGCTGCCCCATGAACCGGATACCCGGTAGCATCAGTGACCTGAACATGTATTAACTCTCCGGTGCTCTTACTACATAAGCAGTAGCCGCAGATCTTCCAGATAAGTAACGAGTCTCTGGCTGAACCGTGCTGCCTCAGCACCATCTATCACTCTGTGATCGTACGAAAGTGATAGCGGTAACATAAGCCGCGGCTGGAATTGACTGCCATCCCAGACAGGCTTCATTTCAGACTTGGATAAACCGAGTATCGCGACTTCGGGGGGATTCACAATAGGGGTGAACGCAGTACCACCGATGCCACCGAGACTGGACAAGCTGAAACATCCGCCCTGCATCTCCTGTAAGGATAGTTTACCGTCACGAGCGAGGGCGGCTTTGTTACCGAGTTCTTGTGTAATTTCTGTAACAGACTTCTTATCGACATCCCGGATTACCGGTACCAGTAATCCTTTCGGAGTATCAACAGCGACACCAATATGCACGTATTGTTTAAGGATCAGTGATTCACCATCGGCAGACAACGAGGCATTAAAGGTCGGGAACTCGATCAACAGATTTGCCAGCGCTTTCATCACAAATGGCACAATCGAATAGCGGACATCTCCTTTGCCATTCTGCTCTTTGCGGAAAGCCTCGAGCGAGGTTATGTCCGCCTGATCAAACTGCGTTACCTGAGGCACGTTCAACCATGCCGTCGTCATTGCCCGCGCTGTGGCACGCTTGATGTTGTTCAGAGGCTCTGACGTTACCGGGCCAAACTTAGCGAAGTCGACCTCAGGGACTTTAGGAATCCCCGCCCCGCCACTGGCGGCTGGTCCATTAACCCTTTCTTTAACGAACGCCTGAACGTCTTCTTTAGTTATGCGATTTTTCGGACCACTGCCTTTCACCTGCCCAAGGTCAACACCAAACTCACGCGCAAGTTTACGCACCGCAGGACCCGCGTGAATTTTTGACTGTGGTGTGTCGGCAACAGCGGATGCCGCTACAGAGTTGGTAGCAGGCTGGCTCGGTGCCTGTTCAGGCTTTTTAGCCGGTGAAGATGATTCTGTGCTAGCTGCTGCAGACTTGCCCGAACCACGGCTATCCGCAGCTTCAGGAACCGTGCTACTTCCACCGCTGACTTTCACCACCAGCATAGGGTCGCCTTCGCTGACCTTATCACCGGTTTTCAGCAGAATCTCTTCAACAGTACCAGCCACACCTGCGGGTATTTCCATACTCGCTTTGTCAGTTTCAAGAGTAACTATCGACTGTTCGGCATCAATCTCTTCACCTACACGAACCGAAATTTCGATCACATCGACGTCTTTTGAGCCGCCCAGGTCAGGAATGTTTATCGTCTGGCTTTTTGCTTCGGTACTTGTTTGACTGCTTTCTTTACTGGTGGACTCAGTACTTGCTGCGGCATCAGAGCTTTTATCATTACTCTCATCACTCATTGCGACTTCTGCAGAGGTCGCAGCAGATTCTGATTCCGCTGCACCCGATTCAATTACGAGAAAGTCGTCTCCCTGACTCACCTTGTCGCCAGTTTTAATCAGTACCTCAGAGACAGTTCCTGAGGTTTCTGCGGGAATTTCCATTGTCGCCTTATCAGTCTCAAGGACGATCAAAGCCTGCTCGGCTTCAATCTGATCTCCCGGACCGACAAGAATTTCAATAACCTCGACGTTGCTGGAACCGCCCAGATCAGGAATTTTCAATGTTGTCATCAGTGCCTTCCTCAGCTGTACAGCGGATCTGGTTTGGACGCATCAATCGACAGTTCTGCGCGCCATGCATCAAGCTCTTCTGCGCTCAGGCTACCTTCACGTACCAGTTCATAACCTGCCGCCCAGGCAACGTGCTGCCAATCGACTTCAAAGAACCGGCGCAGCGCTTCACGGGTATCGCTGCGACCAAAGCCATCGGTACCCAATACGCGGAACTCGCGACCTCCCGGAATATATGGACGAATCTGATCTGAGTAGGCTTTCATATGATCAGTCGCCGAAATAATCGGGCCTTGAGAGCCCTTCAGTTGAGTCGTTACATACGGTTCGCGTTGACGCTCGCCTGCCGATAGCAGAGCCTCACGTTCGCAATCAAGGCCATCGCGACGCAGTTCGTTGTACGAAGTTACCGACCAGACACTGGCGGCCACACCCTTCTCATTCAGCCATTCAGCGGCTTTTTCTACCTGACGAAGAATTGAACCAGAACCCAGAAGCTGTACTGATTTGTCTTTATTCGTTGATTCTTTTAGGCGGTAAATACCGCGACGAATCCCTTCTTCTACCCCTTCTGGCATCGCAGGATGAACGTAGTTTTCGTTGAGAGACGTGATGTAATAAAAGACTTTTTCTTTCTTCTCATACATGCGCTTCAGACCATCCTGAACAATTACTGCCATTTCGTAGGCATAGGTCGGATCGTAAGAAATACAGTTCGGAATCGTTGAAGCCAGCAGATGACTGTGACCGTCCTGATGCTGCAGGCCTTCGCCATTCAGCGTAGTACGGCCCGACGTCGCACCAATCAGGAAGCCCTGGCACTGCATATCACCAGCGGCCCATGCAAGGTCACCAATACGCTGGAAACCAAACATAGAGTAATAAATATAAAACGGAATCATCGCCATGCCGTTGGTGCTGTAGGAGCTACCTGCAGCCATCCAGGCGGCAAACGCACCGGCTTCGTTAATCCCTTCTTCGAGGATACGGCCTTTTTTATCCTCGCGTTAATACATAACCAGCCCTTGATACACCGGCTAATAAAGCTTGCCTTAAGAAGAATAAATACCGAGAAGGCGTAACATACATTCAATACCGAAATTACGTGCTTCATCGGGAACAATCGGGACCACACGATCGCCCATATTTTTGTCTTTGATGACCTGCGACAAAATACGGACAAACGCCATTGTAGTAGAAATTTCACGCTCACCTGTGCCATCCAGTTGCGCCTGAAAAAACGGCAGATCAGGTGCAGTAAGTCCCTGCCAGTTTTCCGTACGTACTGGCAGATAACCTCCCAACTTTTCACGCTGCTTACGCATATACGTCATTTCCGGACTGTCTGCCGGCGGACGATAAAAAGGTAAATGCTCAAGGTCTTCGTCCCGGATCGGAATGCCGAAACGGTCACGGAAGTTTTTAAGCGATGCTATATCCAGTTTCTTAACCTGGTGGGCCTGGTTCTGACCTTCTGCCTCGGCACCCATGCCGTAGCCTTTGACCGTGTGGGCAAGAATTACCGTTGGCTGACCAGTGTGATTAACAGCTTCGTGATACGCCGCAAATACCTTATACGGATCGTGACCACCACGGTTCAGTTTAAAGATGTCTTCATCACTGAGGTCTTTGATCAGCTCACGCAATTCCGGATATTTTTCGAAGAAATGCTCGCGGGTGTATTTTCCGCCCTTAGCTTTGTAATTCTGAAATTCTCCGTCAACGGTTTCGTCCATACGTTTCTGCAGCAGACCTTTGCGATCTTTTGCCAGCAGAGGATCCCAGTGACGCCCCCAGACGACTTTGATTACATTCCAGCCTGCACCGCGGAACTGACTTTCCAGTTCCTGAATGATTTTGCCATTACCGCGCACAGGGCCATCAAGACGCTGAAGGTTGCAGTTAATAACAAAAATCAGGTTTTCTAATTTCTCGCGGCCCGCCATGCCGATAGCGCCGAGAGTTTCTGGCTCATCACATTCGCCATCACCAAGAAATGCCCAGACCTTACGACCTTTACGAGGTACCAGACCACGGGCTGACATATAGCGCATAAAATGCGCCTGATAGATTGCCTGCAGTGGGCCAAGGCCCATAGAAACCGTAGGGAACTGCCAGTAATCAGGCATGAGTTTCGGATGAGGATAAGACGACAGGCCGGGAGCTAACGCCTCCTGACGGAACCGCTCGAGGTCTTTATCTTCAAAACGGCCTTCCAGATAACTGCGGGCATAAATGCCCGGCGCTACGTGACCCTGATAATAAATCAGGTCACCCAGTGGAGACTGATCACTGTCAGCATTAGGCGCACGGAAAAAATGGTTAAACCCCACGTCGTAGAGAGTGGCACTGGAAGCAAAGCTGGAGATGTGACCGCCGAGATCACCGGCCCCCTCTTTATTTGCTCGCAACACCATCGCCAGCGCGTTCCAACGCACAAGTGAGCGGATACGACGCTCCATAAACAGATCACCGGGCATCGGCGCTTCTTTCTCTGGTGGTATGGTATTGCGGTGAGGCGTAGTCATTGCATAAGGCAATGGCATGCCCTCCCGGGTAGCCCGTTCGGCGATACGTTCTATCAGAAAATGAGCCCGTTCAAGGCCTTCTGCGCGGATGACTGAGTGGATTGCGTCCAGCCATTCTTTTGTTTCTTGCGGATCGGAATCGTTTATGTGGACCTGATCATCCATTTAGAAGCTCCTGATGTTCGGCAATTCCCTGCAGGCCGGCTTCTCCGGCCATGTCGGGCCTGTGTTCACTGAAAACAGTATAGATGCCGGGTGAGAATAAACACGGAACCCGGTCAAGTTTATGAACTACACCTGACTTTCTATGACAAACTGCCTTTAATACAGTTCATGTTTTCTCTGGAACCCGACTCAAAAGAACACTGAAAGCGGACAAAATAGTCAAAACTTACCGAAATAATTAAAACAATTAACTATATCTATGAACTAGCTTTCGTCATCATGAACTTAATTTCCTTTCCCACACATGTATCTGTGGCACAACAAACAGACCCGAGTTATGAACCAACCAAATTTGCCTGCTAACGACACCAGCTGGCGTGAAGTATTCGCCACACACGCCCAAGCTCACCCGGCTGTTGCAGCCGGACTGGTAGCAGCGATTGTTGTCGTGCTGGCACTAATAGTACAGAGCCTGCTGCATATCAGCCGTGGGCCTGACTCTCAATTTCTGAGTTATGCCATGCTTGGCGGTGCCGCTGGTCTGGCCGGTACTGCACTGGGTGCTTTACCCGCTCTGTTCTTACGTTCAATCCCAAGAGTTCTTGAAGACAGCATGCTGGGATTTGCGGCAGGAATGATGCTCGCAGCGGCATCTTTCTCACTGATCCTGCCCGGAATCGAAGCTGGTACTGAGATATCCGGTAGTGCCGTCGGTGGTGGTTTACTGGTTGTCTTCGGTTTGGCTATGGGAGCTCTGCTGATGCTTGGGCTGGATGAGTTCACACCCCATGAACACCAACATACAGGCCCCTGCGGCCCGGGTTACGAGCGCTGTGACCGCGCCTGGTTATTCGTATTCGCCATTGCGTTACACAACCTGCCAGAAGGCATGGCGATTGGGGTGAGTTTTTCTGGTGGAGACCTGAGTGTCGGCGTTCCTCTGGCAACGGCCATCGCGCTCCAGGATATTCCCGAAGGTCTGGCTGTTGCACTGACACTCAGGGCTGCAGGATTTTCCAATTTAACGGCCGTGACTGTTGCAGCCGCTACTGGCCTGCTCGAACCACTCGGTGCTTTTATCGGCCTGGGCCTGGGTGGCGGTCTGATGATCGCCTACCCCGTAGGCCTTGGCCTCGCGGCCGGTGCAATGATTTTTGTGGTGTCACATGAAGTAATTCCGGAAACGCACAAAAATGGTCACCAGACAGCAGCAACCTTAGGGCTTATGACGGGTTTTGCGTTGATGATGGTTCTTGATACCGCATTAGGATGAAGCTCTGATGGCCACTTTGGTGACCACTTTGATGGCTAGGATGAATTCACAAAGGTCAGAGACAAGCGCCAAATAAACGGAACAATATCGTAAAGAATTTTTCGTGATAAAAATTGTCATTTATACATATCAACAGTGATAAGCAGCCGGGGGCTTCCTGCCCCCGGATTACACTTGCTTACGATAATTCAGCTTTGACGTGTCATTCCTGTCTGATCCCGGCCTGAACCTGTTTAATTTCTGTAATTCCCTTCCTTTTTCAAAGGCTTTTCAACGTTCTGCTGATTTTGACAGTCAGCCATCGGCGTCTATCGTTTCTTGTTATAAGTGGCCCAAACGCAACACCAGTTGAATCGCCTCAGGCCATCTTGATAGTTAAGCACAGTCCGCCATAAACATTTCTGGTGATGCTAACGCGGTGACTGTGCCCAACCTGGCAGGAAATAGAACATGGCACTTGTCAAAAAAAACCAGTCTTCTGGTGCGTCAAAATCCAGCAATAATGTCGACCCGAACGTCGCTAAAGAGGCAGAAGCTCAGCGCCGTAAGGCACGAACACTCGCCAAGCAACAGCAAGCCGCCGAACGCATAGCCGCGGCAGCTGGACAGTTGTCATCCGGGATTACGGAAGCCGCTGCCGCCAGCCAGCAGCTTCAGAGCGCATCAGATCAGATTGCTGTCACTGCCGAGCAAAGCAGTGGTGCTGCACAAGAGTCACTTGCCGCGTTTAATCAGGTCAACTCATCACTGAGTGCGCAGTTGAGAAATGCCGAAGAGTCCAGTGAACGCTGCGAGACCCTGACCAGCATCATCCGCCGCACCAGTGACGACATCGACAGTCTGGTCTCAAACGTCCGGGAAGCAGCGAGCCGCCAGGCTGCTTCTGTCGAAATGGTGTCAGATCTTGAAAAACAAGCTGCCAACATCGGTGACATTGTTAAAGCCGTTGTCAGAATCGCCGATCAGACCAACCTGCTGGCCCTGAATGCCGCGATTGAGGCTGCTCGTGCCGGCAAACACGGTAAAGGTTTTGCCGTTGTTGCTGACGAAGTACGGACACTCGCCGAAACATCAGAACAGAGCGCCAACCAGATTCAGACCCTGGTGAAACAGATCCAGCATGAAGTACAGGCTATCGCCGAAGGGATTAAAGAGTCCTCAGAACGGGTCGAAGGTGAAGTTGAAAAAGGGCATGCCATCCGCGACCAGCTGATTGGTATTCGCCGGGATATGACCGTCATTGCCGATGGCGCTAAAGAAATCTCAAGCGGCGCAGAGCAATCCAATGTTGCCGCTAAGCAGGCCTTAAAAGGCATGGAAGATATCGCCAGTGCTGCTGAGGAACAGTCTGCAGCCGCAGAAGAGTCTGCAAAAACGGTTAACGAACAAAGCCAGGCACTTGATGAATGCGAACGTGCTTCACAAAGCCTGTATGACCTGGCCGATGACCTGCGTAACTCCACGGATGTTGCCAAGAGTGCCGAAGAAGTGGCCTCAAGTGCAGAAGAACTGTCTTCTGCGGTACAGGAAATAAACCGAGCAGCAACACAGATTATGGCTGCAATTGAACAGATCCGCCTTGGCTCTCAGACGGCCGCTGCAGCAACCGAAGAATCGTCCGCCGCAATCAACCAGATTGAACGTGGTCTGGAAACCGCTCAGGAGAGAGCGGCCACGAGCCAGGAAAAAATCGCAGGTATCAAAGAGACCCTTACTACAAATAAACGATCTGTGGATGAACTGATCCACGGCATCGGTGCGTCCGTTGAAGCGACACAGGCGAGCATTCGTCAGGTACGCGACCTGGAGCTGGTATCCCGCCGCATCGATAAGATCGTTGAAGCCATAACTATGGTCTCTATTCAGACCAACATGCTGGCTGTGAACGGCTCCATTGAAGCAGCCCGGGCAGGGGAATTCGGTAAAGGGTTTGTTGTAGTTGCCACCGACATCCGTAACCTCGCACTGGACTCTGCCGAAAATGCTGACCGCATTAAAGACCTGGTGAAGTCCGTGCAGGATCAGATCTATAACGTCAGTAATGACCTTGATGAAATCGTAAAATCGGCTCAGGAGGAATCAGAAAAAGCGAAGGCGTCTACCGACAGTCTGGCTCAGATCGAGAGAGAGATTTTGCTGGTCGAAAAAGGCTCAGACGAGATCCTCGCCGCCTCAGCAGATATTTCTTCAGCCATTCTGCAGGTTAAAAAGGGCTCCGAGCAGATCGCCGCAGCCGCCCAGGAGGCAGAAAAAGCCGCAGACGAAGCTGCTACAGCCGCAGAACAGCAATCCACCGGTGCAGACGAACTGGCAGAGGCAATCGAAGAAATTGCTTCACTGGCTGACGAACTGCAGAGCATGTAAGGGGTTGCCATGAATACGGCCGAAGAGATTGTTGAAACCAACGCCAGCGAAGACGATCACGGTGACAAACTCCAGTTTGTGACCTTTCGCGTGGGCGATGAACTGTTCGCCGTCGACATGAATCCGGTACAGGAAATTATTCGTGTACCTGAAGTCGTGCGCGTACCACTCGCGCCAACGTCGTTAACCGGCCTGTCGAATCTGCGTGGCAAAGTGCTACCAATTATCTCGCTGCGATACCTTTTTGGTCTGCCAGATGCTGAGCAGGACGAAGCGACCCGGGCTGTCGTCATCGATACCGGTCAGCCACTCGGCTTTGTCGTAGATAAAGTCGCCAGCGTAATTGAGGCGGCTGCGGACCAGATTGAAGATATCGCATCAGTAAAAACAACGGTAGACACCGATATTCTTAAAGGCGTTATCCGCAACAGCAGCGCTGGCAGCATGGTGATGATCGTTGATTTCGACACCCTGGTGAAACAGGAATTCGCTCACCTTGAAAAGCTTGCCCACGAAAGCAGCCTGATTGGTGGTGCTCTCCTCGAGGATACGCACAACGCGGACAACGACGAAGACGAAGAAAATAACGTACAGCTGGTGAGTTTTATCATTAATGCGCAGGAATATGCGATCGATATCGCCGACGTCAAAGAAATCGTGCAGATGCCAGAAAACGTTACAGAAGTTCCGCGTTCGGCGTTTCATATTCTTGGTCTGATGAATCTGCGCGATCAGCTCCTTCCTCTGGTCGATCTACGCACCATGTTTGCATTAGAGCAACGCCCCCCCGATGAAAAAAGCCGCGTCATTGTTGTCGCCGCTGATAAATACTCAGTAGGCATAGTGGTCGACAGTGTCAGTGAAGTTTTACGTGTGACTAAGGAAGACGTCGAGGCACTGGCTCCGGTGATGGCACGCGAAGCTGAGCTCTCAGATATCACCGACATCTGTCGTCTTAATGATGGTAAACGCATGGTCTCAATTCTCTCTATCGAACGCCTGTTCGGTAACGAAGACCTGCTCGAATCGCTCAATGAGCTCCCGGAGGAAACAATGGCCGAGGCAGAACAGGATATGCAGGAATACGAAGACGATGACACGGTCGATGAAAACCAGGTCGTTGTTTTCAAATTGGACGGAGAAGAGTTTGCCGTACCAATTACCAGCATCCAGGAAATCGTTCGGGTGCCGGAAGAGTTAATACGGGTTCCTAAGTCACCTGCTTTCCTCGAAGGTGTGATTAATCTTCGCGGTATCGTTCTGCCAGTGGTTGATCTGCGTATTCGCCTTGGCCTTGATTCCGCAGAGCGTTCCGAACGACAACGCATTGTGGTTTTTCTGGTGCACGGTACCCGCACCGGATTCATTGTCGATCAGGTTACTGAAGTGTTGCGCTTGCCAGAGGGCTGCAAAGAACCATCACCGCGAATTGCAGATGAGGACGGTGAACTCTTCTCTGGTATGGCCAATATGCAGAAAGCAAACCGCATGATTCAGCTACTTAACCCTGATGCGTTAATCGACGCAGCAACCCTGAAAAACGTAGAGAGTGCGGCCGGAGGACAGTAATCTCATGTTGAAAATTCTTATTGTCGACGACTCGGCGCTAATGCGTCGCCACCTGACTCAGCTCTTCGAAGCGGAAGGAGGATTCATTATCCACCATGCCCGTAACGGAAATGAAGCGATTGTGGAAAATCGGGAATTTAAGCCCGATGTTGTGACTCTGGATATCAACATGCCAGAGCTGGATGGCATATCGGCGCTATCGCTCATCATGGCTGAACGCCCGGTGCCTGTGATCATGGTCTCATCGCTCACCACCAAGGGCGCGCTCGCTACATTCGAGGCACTTAATCTCGGGGCAGTCGATTTTGTCGCAAAACCCGGCGGTACGATTTCGATGTCGGTGGATGACATTGCCACCACCCTGATTGACAAGGTTAAAGCAGCTGCAAAAGCCCGTCTGCGTGGGTCGCAATCAACAAAGCAAGCCAGTGCGCCGCTGAAGAAAGCAATACCCACACCGGCACGTCCACAGGCTCCTGCTCCAGCTCCGGGCAAGAAAAATGGCAAGGCGATTGGCCTGCGGGATAAGGTCGTCATCATTGGCGTTTCTACGGGAGGTCCAAGAACGCTGGAGGATATTCTGCCGGCACTACCAGCCAGTCTGAATGCCGCCATTGTGGTCGCACAACATATGCCAGCAAGCTTCACCGCCTCTCTCGCCAACCGCCTGGACCGGGCCTGTAAAGTAAAAGTGCAGGAAGTCAGCAAGGCGACGCCGCTTGAGACGGGCACTGTCTACATAGGCCGCGGCAGTGCCGACATCACCCTGGTAAAACGCAATAACCAGCTCTATGCACAGATGAAACCTGAAGACAGTGAATTCCTCTGGCATCCGTCGGTCGAGCTCCTCGGGCGCTCCGCTCTACGCAACTGCGCTCCTGATAAAGTACTCGCCATTATGCTCACCGGCATGGGTCACGACGGCTCAAAAGCCTTCAGTGAACTGCATCGCCGTGGAGCACCAACCATCGCAGAAAGCGAAGAAACCGCCATTGTCTTTGGCATGCCACAAGAGCTGATTAATCTGAACGGTGCAGGAAAAGTTCTGCCAGCTCAGGCAATCGCTAATGAAATCACCCGCTTTGCTGGCGCCTGACAGGAGGTAACTATGGGACTGAAAAAATCGATAACACAAGCGTCAGAAGAAGCAGGCGAACAGGAGCGTGACTGTAATACTCTGCGCGAAGAGCTAATTGCAGATTCGGCAACCACTCGTCGTTGGGCGGCCCGTGACATTGTGAATTGCCCTGGCGCATCCCTGCTGTTACTCGATCAGCTCATTGCTGAAACTGACTCCAGTGTGCGCCAGGTTATTCTCAGCAGTCTCACCCAACTGGGTGATGCCGACTCAGTAGAAGGGCTGGTTTCCTGCCTGCGCAGCGAAGACGCGAGCCTGCGTAATGAAGCGATCGAAGCGATGAAGCACCTGCCACAGGAGGTCTCGCATATTATGGCATCGTTACTGAATGACCCCGACCCCGACGTCCGCATCTTTGCAGTAAATATTCTCGAGTCTCTCTGCCACCCGGATGTCGAGGTCTGGCTTCGTGATGTTATCCACGATGATGAGCACGTTAACGTCTGTGCCACCGCAGTTGACTTGCTGGGTGAAGTAGGCAGTGAAGCCTCACTACCCGCATTAAAAGCATTAAAAGAGCGTTTCCCCGATGAGCCCTACATTCAGTTCGCGGCGGACGTTGCTATCAAGCGGATCAGCGGAGACTGAGTTTAATGACAGATCACCAGATCAGCGCTCAGGATTTCGAAAAATTTTCCGAGTTTTTTTATCGAAAGACCGGCATAAAATTCGATTCAAGTAAGCGCTACTTCGTAGATAAGCGATTAAGCGAACGCATCAGGATGACCAACTCTGATTCTTTCCGTCACTACTTCACTACCCTGCGCTTTCAGGCGAGTGGCGAAGAGCTACAACGCCTCACTAATTCGTTGACGGTGAACGAAACCTACTTTCTGCGTGAAGACTACCAGTTCCGCTGCCTGATTAACTCGATGCTGCCTGATATTGTCAGTCGTCATGACAGAAACAAGCCGATCCGCATCTGGTGTATTCCCTCGTCTTCCGGAGAAGAGCCCTACTCAATTGCGATGTATCTACTGGAAGAATGGGACGGCATTAATGAATGGGATGTCGAGATTATTGCGTCCGACATTGATACTCAGATTCTCAGTACAGCACAGCAAGGTATATACAGCGAGCGGTCTATCCGCAACGTACCACCGTCCTGGAAGCGCCGCTATTTTCAGAGTGTCACGGGAGGGCATCAGGTATCCGAAGATATCCGCGATGCCGTTGAATTCACCCGGATCAATCTCTCTGAACCCGCCGATGTCCGTGCCATGCGCAACATCGACGTTATTTTCTGTCGCAATCTGTTGATTTATTTCGACGATCTTTCACGAAAACTGGCTGCCGAATATATGTTTGAAGCGATGTCTCCCGGAGGCTACATCTGCCTGGGTCACACAGAATCCATGGGGCGAATTTCTCCTCTTTATCGGGTTAAGAAATTTCCCGAAGCCATCGTTTACCAGCGACCACTGGAGGCAAAATGAAACAGATACTTATTGTTGATGATGCCAGTACAGTGCGCATGTATCACCGTAACATTCTTGAATCGGCGGGTTACACCGTGGACGAAGCCGTTAATGGTATCGAAGCATTGGAAAAAGCACTGGAGCATACCTTTGACCTCTATATTGTCGACATCAATATGCCAAAAATGGAT
>JAYNJA010000020.1:0-12823 GCA_038109705.1 Thalassolituus sp.
CCATAAGGCCTGCAATTCTATAAAATTCAGCGGTGCCTAATCCGAGACTGGACGCTGCCGACGCGAGATCAGGAACGATATTCTATATCTGCAGGATAGAGCTGATCAGCTTGTCCATGAAGGCATTAAAGTTCTGAGTCATTTCACCAAGCTCGTCCTGGGTACTGACTTTCAGGCGGGTATTCAGGTCGCCGTCACCACGGGCAAGCGCCCGCAGGGAGTGCTTCATGGTATTTACCGTCGTACTGAATACTTTGCCTACGTAGTAAATCAGCAGGCTCATGATGATAAAGAAGCCGATATTGGTCACGGTCACAATATTGAGCGTGTTGGAGCTGCTGGTCAGCGCACCATGAATCGCTGATGCAAATAGCTCATCAACGCTGGCTTTGTGATCCCCCAGCAAGGTATTGGTGGTATCAAGTAACTCAGCTTTTCGCGCTCCCTGCTTTTGCAGAAGCTCAAAATCTGGTGACTCACTGAGCAGGTTGTTCAGCAGGGTTGCAGATACGGTGAGATATTGCTGAGCGCTGGTCTGGATGCTGCTCAGTAACTGAGTATTGTCTTTGTCGATCTCGAGCAGGCGGTCAACATTAACCAGGAGCTCGGATACGGTAGCTTCCCCCTGGGCGACCATTTCCGGGTCGCCAGCGGTGACAGCCTGGGTAAACATCTCATCTGCGCGCTGTAACAGGAAACTGTTTTTGGTTGCCAGTTGCACAGATTCATAAATCTTTTCTTCGAGGCGGATGATGTAATCCTTCGTCTCGTTAACGCCGTTGGCGCCAATGAAGAAACTGGTGGTTGCTGAAATCGCATAGACCACAAGAATCAGCATGATCTTGTGGAAAACTTTCAGCTGACTGAACCATGCCATGGTCCTTACCCCGTGTAACAAACAATGTATCAACAACCTTAGTTTGAGATTCGTTACCTCGCCAATTGAATCGCTCAGTTATTGACCTGTTCCTTGTTGATGGCATGACCCTTTATAAATGACAGGATGGACACGACTATATTCCTGGCGGGCCATAAAACCTGATCTATGGTTAGGGCATGTCCCATACAGGAGTGTCCTGATGAATTTAAAACGAATCGGCTTACGCACTGGTGCGCTGGCTGCCGCCGTCGCTATGGCAGGTACTGCTCAGGCGTCAGATGTCATGATTAACGGCTTTGCCTCATTCTATTACGGCAATGTGATGGATCAGGCTGAGATCCCAGACGGTGACAGTCATCGTGGCTATTCGGAGCCAGGTAGTTTCCAATACGACAGTCAGTTCGGTCTGCAGTTTACTTCGCAGATCGGCGACGGTTTATCTGCCATTGCTCAGATGACTGCAGAAGGCCGTGATGGGTACAAAAGCCATCTCAGCTGGGCCTTTATGAAATACGAGTTGAGCGATAGCTGGACGGTAAAAATGGGTCGCCAACGTGTGCCATTCTTTCTGTTTTCTGATTTCCAGAAAGTTGGCTATGCATATTCGTGGGTCTCCCCACCAAATGAGGTCTATAACCTCGGCGGTCTGGAAAACACCGACGGCGTGATGTTTGAACATCATACTGACCTGGGTAGCGTGACTTCCCGTTTGAACCTGCTCTTTGGTTCAAGCAGTCAGACGACTAACTTTGGTTCTTTTGATATCGATATTGATAACGAAAATCAGATCGGAATGTTCTGGGATCTTACTTACGACGCCCTGACTTTCCACCTGACATATACCACGTCAGATCTGACGATTTCTTCGTACAGCGATGTAGGTAATGGTATCAATGCCACTCTCACCGGTATCAACCCTGCTCTGGCGCTGAGCGAAGATGAGCTGGACCTGATGACCATCGACGAAGACAAAGTAACTTATCTGGGCGCAGGTCTGTCTGGCGATTGGGGTACCTGGTTGGCTGCCGCAGAGTACGCCAGTATCAGGATCGATAATTCCCCGGTTTCTGGTGATCGCTCTTCCTGGTATGTATTTACCGGCTATCGCTGGGATGCTTATACCTTTGGTCTTACTTACGCTGCTTATAGCTCACCGAACAACGATGACACTATCGATGTGCTGGAGAGCAAGAACATCGAACCAACACTGCAGATGGCAGCGGCAGGTGCCGCGGCTAATGGCGATAGTTTCGCCGCTTATGGTATCAGTCAGCTTTCCGCTGCAATTCCTGGAGTGTATCGCTCTGGTGAAGAGAGTTCTTCATATACCTTGAGTGTTCGCTATGACTTCCATCCATCGGCGGCGCTGAAGTTTGAGTACATTCAGGAAGACGTGACCCTGATGCCGGATGACGGCACAGGTGATCAGGAGTTTTCTCCTGCTCTCGCACGCATCGGCGTAGACCTGGTTTTCTAAAGGAGACGATTCATGAATTGGATGAAAAAAGCAGTAATTACGACTTCGTGGGTAGCTCTTTCGATCATAGCCACAGTGAGTGGTATGGCGAGTGCGGAAACCGCCGTGATTGTGAATCCAGCCAACTCGGCTGAGTTAACAGCGGATGATGTTGCCAAGTTGTATCTGGGCAAAACCAATAAGTTCCCAGACAGCAGCACTGCTACAGCTTACGACCAGAAAGAGGGCTCGGCTCTGCGCCAGCAGTTTCTGGATGCAGTTGTTGGTAAGTCGGAATCACAAATGAAGTCGCATTGGTCTCGCCTGATCTTTACTGGCAAGGGTGTTCCACCGAAAGCGCTCGACAGTGATGCGGCGGTGGTAGCGGAAGTCGCTTCGAATCCTGAAGCGATCGGCTTTGTGGACTCTGGTGCCGTTACCGGAGATGTTCGCGTGGCGTTTACCTTCTGATTGCGTTGTACTGAAAAAGAAGCCGGGCTGTGCCCGGTTTTTTTTATGTCTGCTCTTTTAGCTCTGTTGTCTAAACCGATGGTTAAATCCAGCGAGATACCGACTCGGGAGAACGAGTTCTGTATAATCCCGGGTCTGAATATCTGCTCCCTTAATTACGCACCTCAATGAAGGCTCCACATGCTGAATACTCTGCGACTCAAACCTAAGGCTGAACGCCGTCTGAAATCGGGCCACCTGTGGATCTACAGCAATGAGGTCGATACTGCACAGACGCCATTAAAAGCACTGCAGGCGGGAGAGCAGGTCGTTGTCGAGATGGCGTCAGGCAAAGCGCTGGGCGTTGCGGTGCTTAACCCGGATCAGCTGATCTGTGCACGTCTGATCAGCCGCAGTCCATCACAGATAATGGACGCGTCTCTGCTGGTGCATCGCCTTCAGGTGGCGATGAGCAGCCGTGAACTCTGGTACCCGCACCAATGCTACCGCTGGGTCTATGGTGACAGCGATGGTCTGCCGGGGCTGGTGATTGATCGCTTTGGTGATGTCGCCGTGATCCAGATCTCCAGCGTGGCGATGGAACTCCTGCGCGATGAGATCATTGATGCCGTGCACAAAGTCGCGGCGCCAGCGACCATAGTGCTGAAGAACGACGGCAAACTGCGTGTTGTTGAAGGCCTCGAAGAATATGTAGAAGTTGCTCATGGCGCGCTCGAAGATGATTGCGCGCCGCTAATCGAGAACGATACCCGCTTCATGGCCCCGGTGATTCACGGTCAGAAAACGGGCTGGTTCTATGATCACCGTGAAAACCGCGCGCAGCTGAACCGACTGGTTAAAGGTAAGCGAGTACTGGATGTATTCAGTTATGTCGGCGGCTGGGGCGTTCAGGCAGCACGTCATGGCGCCTCAGAAGTTCACTGTGTGGATGCGTCTGCACAGGCGTTGGATTGGGTAGAACAGAACGCCGCACTGAACGGCGTTGAAGAGAAGCTTCATTGCTGGGAAGGCGACGCTTTTACTGCCCTGAAGCAGTTGCGCGATCAGGGCGAGCGCTTCGATATCGTTGTCGTGGATCCGCCGGCATTTATCCCTCGCCGCAAAGACGTGAAGGCAGGTGAGCAGGCCTATAAGCGTATTAACCAGATCGCAATGCGCCTGTTGAATAAAGACGGCATGATCGTCGCGGGTTCATGTTCTATGCATCTGGCGGATGATCGCCTGCCGGATATTCTGCGAGTATTAGGCCGCGAGTTAGATCGTGAAGTACTGATTCAGCATGTGGGATCGCAGGGCGCTGACCACCCGGTGCTGCCAGCCATCCCTGAAACCCGTTATCTGAAAGCGGTGTTTGCGCGGGTACTGCCTACCCGCTAAGCAAGGATGCTTGCCCAAGTCGTTCAGAGGCCTCAGTCGTTAAGAGGCACCTGCAACCCCAGGCTTTCGTTGATCTGGGCGAGGGTCGCCAGTAGTTCTACCAATTGCTGGCGACATGACAGTTGGCCATCGGCATGAGAAATCGCTGTCTGCCAGCCGCTGCCACAGCGCGAATCATCCGCCAGTGCCAATTCCAATGCTTCCAGCAAGGGTTTCTGTTCTGGCTGCTGCATCATAGGAATAATCCCCTGCTCCGGTTCCTGGGGCAGAAGCGTCTCACGAATACCAGCCAGTAAGGCTCTGGCATCATTTCGGTTGCCGCCACTGAAAGGACTACTGCCCTGACCGGCAAGGTAATTATCCAGCAGGTCGTCTTCTATTAGGCGAACAATACTCAACAGGCTCGCCTGCAGCGTTTTTTCTGGGCGTGCTTCGGCCAATTTCTGGGCGTAGTAGCCGTTACTCTGCGACCAACGCATCTGCAGGCGTTGCAGATGTTCGATAAGCAGTTCACTGACCAGCAGCAGGTATTGTCCGCGACGTTGCTGATTCACCACTGGGGACGGGGTATTTTCATCGGGTTTGCCTGCCAGCGCATCAAAGTCGCTGGCGGAACGTTGGCCGTCTTCCCCCCAGAGCATAAATTCCAGCGCCGGATAGCCGATGCTGACGTAGGTCGCATCAGAGAAACGATGCTGATTGAGCAGGCTGTCGGTGGTCAGTTCCAGTGCGGTGTCATTGACGATGCCAGAGAAGGCATACCCATCGACATAATCGATATACCCCGGCTCGATAGGCCAGCTGTTCATCTGCAATGACAGGTCGCCGCGCGTCAGTCGGGCGCTGTACCATTCGGCGGGTTCCCGCACAGGAATACTGCCAGCGGCTTGTGAAGTCAGGTACGCGCTGTAGCTCGTCCGCCACTGCTCACGTGCCAGATTCAGCCGGTCCTCGTCCGGAGCTTCTACCAGAATCCGGATGCTGGTGTTCAGAGCCTGTGCGGATTCCAGAGCTGTCGTTAGGGACTGAAATACAAGCGTGCTCAGGTGAGAGGCATATTCAGGGCTTTCAGGAACGGCGACAGGCTGCGGCAGACGCTGAACTTCGGGCGTCAGCGGGCGCTCATCGTCCTGCGGGCTGCAGGCTGTAATGAGAGCAAGAACTGAAAGCAGAAGTCCCTTACGCATGTCGATGGCAGAACTCAGTTGTCGTTGAGCAGGCTGATAACAGGCCAACCGTTAGCTTCTGCGGTTGCGCGCAGAGTATCGTCCGGGTCTACAGCCACCGGGTGATCGACCAGGCGCAGCAGAGGCAGGTCGTTGTGCGAGTCGCTGTAGAAATAGCTGCCTTCGAGTTCGTGGCTGTTCTCTTTCATCCAGTCGCGCAGGCGGGTGACCTTGCCATCCTGGAAGCTTGGAATACCGACGGTTTTACCCGTGTAGCGCCCGTCGATGATTTCCGGGTGCGGTGCAATGATATGAGCAATACCCAGACGTTCGGCGATCGGGTAGGTCACAAAACCATTGGTCGCAGTGATGATCAGCAGGGTGTCACCTTTTTCTTCGTGCTCGCGAATCAGGGCACGCGCTTTGTCTGTGATCAGGGGCTCAATGCGCTCATTCAGAAAAGTATCTCGTTCGGCGTGCATATGATCCGGCTCGTACTGAGTGAGCGGACGCATAGCAAATTCCAGGTACTCATGAATATCGAGCGAACCGGCTTTGTACTGCTCATAGAAATGATCGTTGCGCTGCTGGTGGACTTCCGGGTCTACCAGCCCACGGTCAACCAGAAACTGGCCCCATGCATGGTCGCTGTCACCAGACAGCAGAGTGTGATCAAGATCGAAAATCGCGAGTGCCAAAGTGAGTAACCTGTCAGTGTCAGTAATTGATAAACAGATCGCTATTCTAACGGGAACAGCGCATACTTTCCTTATCTGAAAGCTACTCTGCTTATGTAAAAATGTGGAGTCCGTCAGCGGGGTAAATCAACCGGAAGTAGTATTCCGGTGTGTGGCTATTGACCTTTGCCATGAAATCGGCAAGGTTTGAGGTCATAAGTAAAAAATTTTGGTGGCATTGTGATAGACGAGCATGGGTATCGTCCGAATGTAGGCATCATTATCTGCAACGATGAAGGGCAGGTATTGTGGGCCCGTCGGATTGGTCAGAATGCCTGGCAATTCCCACAAGGTGGAATAAAACGCGGGGAGTCCCCGGAGAAAGCTCTGTATCGCGAGCTGCAGGAAGAGGTCGGACTGCAGCCTGAGCATGTTCAGGTGCTGGGGTGTACCCGGGGATGGTTACGTTATCGTCTGCCGAAACGGATGATCCGTCGTGACAGTCGCCCTGTGTGTGTTGGGCAAAAACAAAAATGGTTTCTGCTGAAGTTGGTCGCTGATGAGAGCGCGATTAATGTTTCAGCGACGGGGAATCCCGAATTTGATGGCTGGAGCTGGGTCAGTTACTGGTACCCGCTTGGTCAGGTCGTGGCATTTAAGCGTGATGTTTATCGTCGTGCTATGGCAGAGCTAGCGCCGAGAATCGCGCGCCTGCAGCGTAAGGCTGGCTGAACATCTGGTCGATACCAGACTGGTTGGCCTGGCACCGAGTAACATCGGTACCGAGTAGAACCGGCAAAGAAAAAGACCGGTAACAGACCTGTTGAGGAAACATGCTCGATATATTGAGACGCATTGTACAGGAGGTCAGCTCAGTTACTGAACTGAGCGAGGCCCTCAAGGTGGTGGTTGCCCGCATACGCGAGGCGATGCATACCGAGGTGTGCTCTGTATATCTGTTTGATCCTGATGAAAAGCGCTATGTGTTGATGGCGACCGAAGGTCTGCGTCAGGACGCTGTAGGAAAAGTCAGTCTCTCCAGCTCTCAGGGTCTGGTTGGTCTGGTGGGTAGTCGTGAAGAACCGTTGAATATCGACAACGCCCCTGAGCACCCGCGTTTCCAGTTTCTGCCGGAAACTGGAGAAGATCCATTTATGTCATTCCTGGGTGTACCCATCATCCACCACAAGCGTCTGCTTGGGGTTATGGTGGTACAGCAGCGTGACAGTCGTCAGTTTGATGCCGGTGAAGAAGCATTTCTGGTCACCATGTCTGCGCAGCTGGCCGGTGTTATTGCCCATGCGGAAGCTACGGGAAACATTCTGCATATACCGAAAACCCCGTCAGAGCCCAAGCGCAGTACGCGCTTTACTGGTGCGCCAGGTGCGCCAGGGGTTGGCTTAGGCACCGGGGTTGTACTCTCTCCGGCGGCAGATCTGGCTGGGGTAATTGATCGCCCGGCAGAGTCTATTGATCTGGAACTTGCCAGATTCGATGAAGCTCTTGAAGGTGCTCGTGAAGAAATCCGTAGTCTGGGTGGCAAGCTCGCCGGAGAGTTGCGCCCGGAAGAGATGGCGCTGTTCGATGTGTATCTCAATATGCTCGACGACAATGCTCTCGGTGCTGAGGTAAAAGCGGCGATTGAACGCGGCAACTGGGCGCAGGGTGCTCTTCGGCAGGTTGTGATGGAGTACGTTGGCCACTTCCAGATGATGGAAGATGCCTACCTGCGTGAAAGATCTACCGATATTCTGGATCTGGGTACGCGCATTCTGGCGCACCTGCAGGGGGCCGAAGTTGAATCCCCTGTGGACGACTACCCGGACAACACTATTCTGGTCAGTGAAGAGCTGACACCTGCGATGTTGGGCGAAGTGCCGACGCACAAACTTCGCGCAATGGTGTCGGTTAAAGGCTCTTCGAATTCCCACGTCGCGATTCTGGCCCGTGCCATGGGGATTCCCACCGTCATGGGTGCGGTCGACCTGCCGTACGCTCAGCTTGAAGGCAAAGACCTGATTGTTGATGGTTACCGCGGCCTGTTGTTCTCCAACCCGAATGATGAACTGCGCGAGCAGTATCAGGCGATCTTCGAAGAAGAGCTTGCATTGGCAGAAGATCTTGAAGGTCTGCTGCATAAACCGGCAGAAACCCTGGATGGTCACCGCATTCCGCTCTGGGTGAATACCGGTCTGATTACCGATGCGCTGCGCAGCCTCGATCGTGGTGCTGAAGGCGTGGGGCTATATCGCACCGAAGTGCCGTTTATGATGAAAGACCGCTTCCCGTCTGAAAGCGAGCAGCAGGAAATTTATCGTGAACAGCTGGAAACCTTCAGTCCGAACCCGGTGACCATGCGTACACTGGACATCGGTGGTGACAAGGCGCTGACCTACTTCCCGATTAATGAAGCGAACCCCTTCCTGGGTTGGCGTGGCATTCGTGTCACCCTCGACCACCCGGAAATATTCCTGGTGCAGGTGCGGGCAATGATGAAAGCCAGCGAAGGCCTGAATAACCTTCGTATCATGCTACCTATGGTGAGTAACGTCTCGGAAGTGGATGCGGCGTTGCACTTGATTTATCGGGCCCACGTCGAAACGCTTGAAGAAGGTTTTCACGTTGAAATGCCGGAAATCGGCGTAATGATTGAAGTGCCTGCGGCGGTTTACCAGATTCGTGATCTGGCCCAGCGGGTAGATTTTCTCTCGGTCGGCAGTAACGACCTGACGCAGTATCTGCTGGCCGTCGATCGTAACAACCCTCGGGTTGCTGATCTCTATCAGGCGTTTCATCCGGGTGTGTTGCAAGCGCTTAAGCGCATTGTGGAAGAAGCTCACGCGGAAAACACGTCGGTCAGTGTCTGTGGTGAGCTGGCGGGTAATCCGTTGGGTGCCGTGCTGCTGATGGCAATGGGCTATGACTTCCTGTCGATGAACGCAACGAACTTACCGAAAGTGAAATCCGTGATTCGTGGCATCAGTAAAGAATGGGCCGAAAACCTGCTCAATGAAGTGGTCACCATGGAAAGCGGTGAAGTTATCGCCTCTACCCTGCAGCTGATGCTCGAGAAGGCTGGCTTTGGCCGTATTATCGGCCCTAACGTTACCGGTAGCTGATTACCGCAGGCCAGGTAACACCTTCATACTTCTCAGTTTTCCGGCTTATCAGCCCTGCCAGCGGCGCACGCGGCCGGTATCGATATGAACAAATCCACTGTTAGGGTAGTAACCTACGCCACCACTGCGCAGTTCCAGCGCGGCTTTATGCAGTTCTTTGTGTGACACACCCGGAATCCGCAGGTCAATCGCACGCCCTTGCATGTGCAGGCTACGCTTAGCGACGCCAGAAGAGCCATTACGCAGTTTCTGGTTGGTTTCTGGTGAGCGGTAACCCGAGATGATGTAAAGCGGTTTACCCGGCGACAGGCGCTCTTGCAGGGTGTACAGGTCGTTGTAAAGCTGACGCTCCATTGCCATTACATCGTTGGCTCGGAAATCCCGCAGCAGCATGTCCAGATCTTCGATCTCTGAATCAATAAACTCCCCCTGTGACCAGAAGGTGCTCTTTACGGTTTCGCCCGTGTGGATGTTGTACAGGTGTAGTGTGCGATCCGGAGTAACTATGCCTGATGAGGTTTCAGACGCATTCGCCGACATACTCAAGCCAGACATACCCGCAGCAGATACAGCAGCCAGCTGTTGCAGAAAATGACGACGGTTAAGCATGATCGGGCTCCTGTTACATACGGGTTACAGAGGATGATCAGTATGCCAAAAACATAGCGAAAAAAAGTGGACTCAGTACACCAGTAAGTCTGTCACGACAGCTCAGTCAGGTCGGGATTTGGTAAAGACGGGTCAGCTTGTTAAAGCATGTAACAATTGAGGTAGGTTCTGTAGCAGATCAGGCCATTCCCAGTACTTTTGTTTTATGATCCTTGTGGATGGTATATGGTGCCGACACAATAAAAATAACTGAAAAAATTACTGGCAGGTACCTATGACCGCTATTCTCAGCACGGCCTTCCCGTGGCTGGCCTCGTTGTTTGTCATTCTGATCGGTATACAGACTTTGCCGGCTTCCGCTGCAGAGGTTCACCGGACATCCAGTTTTGGCCTGGCTGTTAACCTAAAAGCTTCATCCATTAAGGACCGGGGCTTTGTTGCAGAAGAATTCTTCGTAGAGGGACACGCCCGCACACTGGTTAATAACGAACCGCTCGCTGCGGACGGTCGTTGGCCGGTGAGCCTGTCTGATCTGGAAGCGTATTACCAGACCCGTATTATTGTTCGTCGCCCGGAGAACCCGCAGGACTTCAATGGCACTGTGGTGATCGAGTGGCAGAACGTGACGGGTGGTGTCGGTGTCGATCCGGGTTGGAGTTACGCGGGTGAGGAGTATCTGCGTCGTGGCTATATCTGGGTCGGTGGGTCTGCGCAGTTTGAAGATGTCCGGGCGCTGAGAACGCTGAATCCATTCCGTTACTATCGTCTGGAGCATCCGGGTGATGCCTGGGCCTATGATATGTATGCACAGATTGCTGATGCCGTTCTGCATCCAGTGGAAGGCGCTGTCGCCCCTCTGGGGGAGCTGACTCCGCTGGTCAATAAGGCCATTGCTCATGGCCAGTCGCAGTCTGCGGCGCGTATGTTCACCTATTACAATGCGCTGTCACCAGTAAAGAACATCTTTGATGGTTTCTTTATCCACAGCGTGGGCTTTGCCGCCGATCTTTCTCAGTCCTGGGCTGGCGGGCTGCTGGCTAACCGTATTGAACTGCCTGACACATCACCTGTACCTGAGACCATTGAGGTGCCTTACCCACTGCAGATACGTACCGATCTGGCGACACCGGTGATGGTGGTGCTTGCTGAGGGAGATCTGCCCTTGTTGGGGGCCGCTCAGACATTACATAGGCAGGCAGATTCAGACACTCTGCGTATCTGGGAAGTGGCGGGTGCGTCCCATGCTGATCTGGTGTTGTCCTATGGCCTGCCGCTTTGCAATAACCCGGCTTCAAATGCTGGTGGCTCACACAAGTTTGTGTTCCGCGCGGCGATGAAGGCGTTGGCTGATTGGGTGAACACCGGAGAGTTGCCGGTAGTCGCGCCACGGCTTGAGCTTGAGAGCGAGGATGGTGTCCGGGTGAAAACAGACCCAGTCACAGGTCTGGCGCTTGGTGGAATTCGCTTACCGGAAGTTGCGGTGCCCGTAGCCACGAACTCCGGCTTACGTCCGGGCGTCGAAACCGATGAACTGCCAACCGAAAATACCACGACGGGTCTGGATTTTATCTGTCGTCTGTTTGGAACAACCGATGAGTGGAATGACGACAGCGATCGCTCTGATGGTGATATCACGACAGACGGTTCTCCGTATCCGGAGCCGTCGCTGCGCTCGCTATATGGAAGTGAATGGAACTACCGCTATCAGTATCTGCGTGCTGCTTTGAGTTCAATACAGCAGGGCGTCCTGCTGGCAGAAGATCTCGACGAGGTACTGGAACCGGCACAGGACGTTCGCTTTTCTGACTGATAAAGGCATGCGCGATACATCGTGGCATACGCAAGCTTAAAGGCTGGAGTGAGTTAAAGGCTGGCGTGAGTCGCGGTGCCGCCGATCAGGTCGCGCTGGTAAACATCATCGCGCATCTGCAGCTGGCCTTTGTCGTCTACCCAGGCTGTCCAATACATCAGGTGTACTGGCACTGGGTTCTTCAGGCGGATGCGGCTGGTGCGGTTGTGGTCGATAGCCTCATCAATCCGGCCGCGATGCCAGCCATCCTGACTCTGCAGTAGCTTCTCGGCTAATAAGCGTGGTTTTTCAACGCGGACACAACCCGAACTCAATGCGCGTTTATCCAGCGCGAACAGCTCTGGCTGCGACGTATCGTGCAGGTAAATACTCTGATCGTTCGGGAACAGGAATTTAACTGTGCCGAGTGCGTTGGTTTTCCCGGGACGTTGTACAAAGGTGTAGGGCAGGTTGCGGGCGGTGTATTTCTTCCAGTCAATGCCGGCAGTCGACACATGCACCGGAGAGCCGTTGCGCCATTGCAGAACATCGAAGCCTTTAATATTCAGGTAGTCTGGATTGCGCTTCAGTTTAGGCAGCAGGTAAGAACCCGCAATACGCGGTGGTACGGTCCAGGTCGGTGCGATTTCCACGATGCGCATCAGATCGGTCATGACGGGGGTGCGCCGGGACAGGTTGCCGATGATGACTTTCATCTCCAGCTCGGGCTTGCCACCGTTTACCAGCTGCATGCTGTAGTCGGCCATGTTCACCATAATATGGCGGTCACCCAGATCTTCTGGCAGGTGACGCCAGCGCTTCATATTCAGGGCGATACGCTGAGCAATCTGATACGGCGGCAGGTTCAGCCGGGCAATGGTTTCCGGATTCAGACTGCCTGTAACTTCCAGCTTATGGCGTTGTTGGTAATTGCTCACGGCCGTGTGCAGGGGGCCATCAAACAGATACTCAGGTTGGCTCAGGTCAGCGTTTTTGTTGTGTTCTGGTGCCAGTGTTTTGGTATCACCGTTGAACATCCAGCTGAGCGCGCCCTGTGGAAGGTCTCCATACTGATCCAGCAGCCAGCGCAGATACGGCACACTGTTGTGTCGGTCGCCTGCTTTGAGTGTCAGGTCGTGGGCGAGGGGACGCCAGATTCCCGTGCGGTCGATAGCGCGATAGCGTTTCAGTTCGGCGCGCAGGCGGCGGTAGCCCTCATGCTGCGGCGCGAGGCTTTTCACCAGATCATCAAGGCGGTTCTGACGCACGGCTTCGCTGA
>JAYNJA010000020.1:12833-15348 GCA_038109705.1 Thalassolituus sp.
GGCAACAACGTTTTCTTCGGTGATACGGTCTTCGCCACTGAGAATAACTTTCTTAACGGTCGGGTGGTCACCTTCGCCGGTGTCAGGGAGCAGTTCATTGTTTAAGGCTTGCTCGGCGTAGGTCACAAACGCATCAGAGAGCAGTACTTCAATCGCGGTAGCCTGTTCTGGCAGATTGTTCAGACGCAGAGTTTCTCGTTCGAGAGTTTCCAGCGAGTAACCGTACTGACGCCAGTCATCTACGGCGGTCTCGCGCAGCAGTTCAAGCAGCTCCAGCGCCTCAGGCCGCAATTGATAACTGTCCAGCCAGATGGGCTGGTATTCACGCTTGAGGTAAAAGGGTTCGAGGTTGCGGATGTGACGCATACGTACTTCGCCGGCAACCTTGCGTGCGCCTTCAATCAGCCAGTGCTCCATGTGTTCCTGAGCGACTGCAGGTGGCATAAAAGGGCGTGTGTTCATGCTCGCCGCCAGCGCAGCGAACAGAAGTAATGTGCAGACCCCGCCAATCAACAAAGGGATGCGGTGGGTGTGGGTGCTGTTGGTTTTCTTCGTCAGGCAACTCATACCATTGAGTATGGACGGTCTCCCGCGACTCAATGTCAGATCTGGTTTTTGTTTGTAACCGAAGCGGGTTGGCTACCTGTCTTTTGAGACTATTGTGAAGTTTCTGCGTTCGGATTCAGTACCGGATTCGTTCCAGGTTATTTCCTGTAAGGCGAATTGCGATCCTGTTGCATGAATGCCGGTGCTACAGCGGGTGCCGTAACCGGGGGCGCTGATAAACTGCGCCGATAGCATGCGTTCCCAGACGAGTGGAACACCGGTGTCGGGCAGCTCTTCGTCGGGCCAGACCTCCCGCCGGTTAAGCAGTCCGGCAAGAGCTGTGTTGGAATCTTCATCTGTTTCGGTCAGCTGTTGTTTCGCCAGTTCGGCCTTTGGCCAGGGCGAGTTCAGGCTGGCATTGCTGAGGCTGTAGAGTCCTGCCTCGAGGCGCTCAATACGACGCGCAGGATAATTTGTGAGGTACCAGAGTTCATCCCGGTTACCAACGAGCAGATTAAATGGTGCGTACTGTTCAGAATCTACCGAGTGGATCCACTGCTCCGGCTGGATGGACTCTGTCAGGTAATTAAGCACTAACTCACCGCGTGAGCGTGGCTCTGCAGGACCGACATTTAACGCGCGGACATTCGTCAGTGCCGACCAGCGGCCCGAGTCAGTAACGCCCATCCAGGTGCCGCCCTGCTCCAGGTCTTTGCCAGCCCAAAGGCCCGGTTGCTCCGGCCATTCCTGCATGGCTTGAGTCGGGCGTTGAAAAAATTCGTCGCGGTTAGCGCTAAGGCGTAGCCAGTGGTCTTCACCGGGGCGCCAGTCAAATACGATCAGACACATGCGCTCAGTTTACATGAAGCGCCGATGCTTCATAATGCCGCGGGTAGTCAGTAAGCGTTTTTCAGGCTGTTTTTAAGCTCTTTTAACAAGGTGATGTCGGTGACATTTTGACTTTATCTGCTGGTCGGCGCAGTCGCCGGAATTCTCGCCGGGTTGTTTGGTATTGGTGGCGGCATGGTGATTGTCCCTGTGCTGATCTTCAGTTTTGCGGCACAAGGGGTGGGGGCTGATGTATTAACTCATATGGCGGTGGCGACCTCGCTGACGACGATTGTGTTTACTTCCATGAGTTCGGTACGCGAGCACCACCTGAATGGTGCCATCGACTGGAGCATTGTGCGCAATATGGCGCTCGGTATTGTTGTCGGTACCGGCGTTGGCGTGGCTTTGATCAGTGAAGTGCCGGGGCCGGTACTGCAGAACATTATTGGTGTATTCGCCCTGCTGTTGGCAGCGAAAATGTTTACTGGTTGGGAGCCACCTGGCGAGGGTAAGCGTCCCGGGAGTGGCGCCTTAATGAGCGCAGGCAGCGTGATTGGTTTTGGTTCGTCCTGGTTTGGAATTGGTGGTGGTACTTTTACTGTCCCGTATCTGTCATGGATGAAGTTCAGTATGCGTGAAGCCGTTGCGACGTCGGCGGCCTGTGGTATTCCGATTGCGCTCACCGGTGCAGTAGCTAATGTTGCTGCAGGCTGGAGCCATGAGGCGCTGCCCGAGTGGTCCACTGGCTTCGTTTATTGGCCAGCGGTGGTGGGGATTGCGCTGACCAGTGTGCCGTTTGCCCGCGTTGGTGCGCGCCTGGCGCACCGGTTAAATGCAGCACTGCTGAAAAAGCTGTTTGCTGTGTTACTCTGCGTCGTCGGAATTCGTTTCTTATTCTTCTAATTGTCAGGGATGTAGCATGCTGACTTACCCGGATATCAACCCGGTTGCTCTTGAGCTTGGGCCATTAAAAATTCACTGGTACGGTCTGATGTACCTCGCCGCATTTGCGTCAGCCTATCTGTTGGCTTCATGGCGGGCGAAAAAGCCAGACAACGACTGGACCACACAACAGGTCTCTGACCTGATTTTCTACGGCGCTATGGGCGTTGTTCTCGGTGGTCGTTTTGGTTACGTC
>JAYNJA010000020.1:15358-22285 GCA_038109705.1 Thalassolituus sp.
GGTCTGGGAAGGTGGTATGTCCTTCCAAGGCGGCTTGCTCGGTGTACTGACGGCAATCCTGATTTTCTGCAAAATCCACAAAAAGAAATTCTTTGATGTGGCGGACTTCGGTGCGCCGTTTGTACCGCTGGGCCTTATGTTTGGCCGCATCGGTAACTTTATCGGTGGAGAGCTGTGGGGGCGTGTTGCAGACCCGGCGCAGGTGCCATGGGCGATGGTATTCCCCCGTGCAGATGAATTTGCACGCCACCCGTCACAGCTCTACCAGGCCGGATTGGAAGGCCTGCTGCTGTTTGTTATTCTCTGGTTTTATTCCTCCCGTCCGCGTCCGCAGAAAGCGGTCAGTGCGATGTTTCTGATTGGCTACGGCGTGTTCCGTACCTTTGCCGAGTTCTTCCGTGAGCCGGACGCGCATATCGGGTTTGATCTGTTTGGCTGGATGAGCCGTGGCCAGATGCTGAGTATTCCGATGATTATATTCGGTCTGATTCTGTTGGTCTGGGCGTATCGTAGCGGAGAAAAGAAAGCATGAAGCAATACCTCGATCTGATGCGCCACGTGCGTGAAAACGGTGTCTTTAAAGAAGATCGTACCGGTACCGGCACCTACAGTTGTTTCGGTTACCAGATGCGGTTTGATCTGAGTGAAGGCTTTCCGTTGGTCACCACCAAGAAGCTGCACCTGCGTTCCATCATCCATGAACTGCTGTGGTTCCTCAGTGGCGAAACCAACATCCGCTATCTGAAAGAAAATGGCGTATCCATCTGGGATGAGTGGGCCGATGAAGAGGGTAATCTTGGCCCTGTCTATGGTTCTCAGTGGCGCAGCTGGCCGGCGGCGGATGGGCGTCACATTGACCAGATCACGCAGCTGGTGGAGCAGATTAAAAGTAACCCGGATTCCCGTCGCCTGATCGTCAGTGCATGGAATGTGGGCGAAATCGAAAATATGGCTCTGCCGCCATGTCATGCCTTCTTCCAGTTCTATGTGGCCGATGGCAAGCTATCCTGCCAGCTGTATCAGCGCAGTGCAGATATCTTCTTAGGCGTTCCGTTTAACATCGCCAGCTATGCCCTGCTGGTGCATATGATGGCGCAGCAATGTGATCTCGAGGTAGGCGATTTCGTCTGGACTGGCGGTGATGTTCACCTCTATGCGAACCACCTTGAACAGACTGATCTGCAGCTCAGCCGTGAGCCAATGGGGCTGGCTAAACTGGTGATTAAGCGTAAGCCTGAAAGCATCTTTGATTACCGCTTTGAAGACTTCGAGATTGAAGGCTACGAATCTCACGCTCATATCAAAGCTCCGGTCGCTGTTTAAGCAAGCGCTTGCTCTGACGCCTGTCCTGTCAGGCGTCTTTTCCTTTTCCTGACTTTCCTGCGCAAGGCAGGTAAAACTGTGACGGACTTCTACACTTTGAACATTCGAAGGGAGGAAGTCCGATGGCACTTACAGCAGCAGTTCAGTTTGAAAATCCAATGGTTCTGTTTCACTCAATTGATGCTGGGATGCCTGAGCTACCTTCATCATTACGGGTCTATCTGTGCGGTGACCAGGATGAACTGGTTGAGAGCTGGATGGATTGCGGTGGTGTGATTCTTCTTCACGCCAGCACCTACACTGAGCGTCTGCTCAAAATTCAGGACCATATTGCCCAGACAGCGCCAGATGCGGCTGTTGTTGTGCTGCTTAACTACCCTGATATGCGCACCGACAGACTGCTCGAAGCCGGTGTTCAGGAAGTGATCACCCACGACACTGATGTGGTGAGCGCGATTAAAACCGCGAAGCTGCGTAAAGAACGGGAATGCGTGCTGCAGACCTTTGTGTCTTTTGATGTGCTGACCCAGCTGGCGAACCGTCAGTTATTTCAGGATCGCCTGGAGCACAGCCTTGAGCAGCATAAGCGCCAGCGTAAAGAACTAGCACTGCTGGTGTTTGATATTGACCGCTTTTTCCGCATCAACGAAGAGTACGGTCACGCCGTTGGCGATAGCCTGCTGCTCCAGGTATCGGATCGCCTGAAAATTGCGACCCGCAAAGCAGATACCCTTGCCCGTATTGGTGGTAATACCTTTGCTATCGTTGCGGAAAATCTTCAGGCCGCGAATAACGTATCCATCATCGCTGAAAAAATCTGTGGTCTGTTCCATGAAGCATTCGACCTGAATGGTGAAGAGATCCACCTGTCGGTAAGTCTGGGAGCGGCTTTATCAAAGCAGTCTGAATACGATCCCAACAAAATGATTCACGACGCTGAGCAGGCAATGCAGGAAGCCAAGCAGATGGGCCGTAATAGCTATGTGCTATACAAAGCATTGCGTCCGGAAGACCGCATTCGCGGCAGCCTGGAGCGGGCGTTATATCAGGCGCTGGCCAACGATCAGATCTTTATGGAGTATCAGCCGCAGGTCACCATGGATGGCAAACACATTACGGGTGTCGAAGCCCTGATGCGTTGGAATCATCCGATTTTTGGCAGTGTGCCGCCGGACCAGTTTATTCCTGTGTTAGAAACCACAGGCTTAATTGAATCTTTTGGTATGTGGGGGCTGACAGCCGCCTGTGCTCAATTTAAGGAGTGGCTTGATAGCGGTATCGTCAGCAGTGATGCTCGCGTTTCTGTGAATTTATCACCACGACAGTTTCATCAGCCAAATCTGGCTGAGCAGATTCTCAACGCACTCGATGAAACCGGCTTACCGGCTAAGAATCTTACCCTCGAAATCACTGAGAGCATGGTGATGGAGAACCAGAAAGAGGCTGCCGAAACACTGGCCCAGTTACGCTTTGAAGGCATCGCCATCGCCGTCGATGATTTTGGCACTGGTTATTCGTCGATGGCCTATCTGAAAGTGCTGCCCGTCGATTATCTGAAAATCGATCGCGAGTTCGTCAAAGATATCGTGGTCGACAGCAGTGACAAAGCTATTGCCAGTTCGATTATTCATCTCGCTCATAGTTTGCAGCTTGGAGTTGTTGCTGAGGGCGTTGAGGGCGCGGCGATTCAGAGTATGTTGCAGGAGCTCGGTTGCGATCAGTTCCAGGGTTATCACTTTGCCCGTCCGGTCGGGGCTGCCGATATTCCCGCAGTATGCGAAGGCTGTGTCTGAGCGCACAGACCTGGAGAAGGCCCACTGACAATATGTAATCAGCCCGGTATTATGCCGGGCTGATTTCTTTATGACGGAAGTAGACCTGTGAAACTCTCAATGATCGTTGCCGTGGCACAGAACCGCGTTATTGGCCGTAACAATGCTCTTCCCTGGTACCTGCCGAACGATCTCAAGTACTTTAAGCAGACCACCATGGGCAAGCCCGTCATCATGGGGCGCAAAACCTATGAGAGTATTGGCAAGCCACTGCCAGGTCGCACCAATATCGTAATTACCCGTCAGAGCGATTATCACCCGGAAGGCGTGAAAGTAGTAAGCAGCGTCGCAGAAGCCCGGGATCTGGCCGAAAGTGTTTGTCTGATTGATGGTCAGGAAGAAGCCATGATCATGGGCGGCGCCGAGATCTACACACTGGCATTGCCTGATTGCGATCGTCTGTACCTGACGGAAGTACACGCCGAGGTCGAAGGTGATGCCTGGTTCCCGGAGTACGACAAAAGCGAATGGGAAGAAGTTGCCCGTGAAGATTTTGCTGCTGAAGGGCCTAATCCGTACAACTACAGCTTCGTGGTATACGACCGCAACGCCTGAGTCCGGGCTGACGCACACAGGGCAGTAATCACCTCTGGCAGAGCTGCCCGCCAGTCTGGTGCGTGAAAGCCGTATCCTTCCATTTTTCCTGAGTTCAGTGCTGAGTTTTGCGGCAGTAAAGCATTACCAGAAAATGGCGTACCGCTGACCTTTCTGACCTCGGGTAAATGCTGCAGGCAGCCCATTGCATAGGCTTCTGCCAGGACAGTGCGGGTAAAGTCATAACGGCTGACCGCGGTATCCCCTGCGTAGTGATAAATTCCTGACGGAATCATCCGGGCTTCTTCACGGGCTGCCATTGATACAAGTACCCGCGCCAGCGCGTGGGCAGGGGTGGGGGTGGACGTCTGCTCCGTTGAGGCGCTCATGGGTTGGCGCATCAGGGCAGCCATCAATACTGATTGAACCAGATTTGACCGGTATTCACTGAAGAGCCAGCTGCTGCGGGCGATGATGTGCCTGGGGCAGAATTGTTGAATAACTGTCTCTGCTGCTAACTTTGATTTTCCGTAGGCAGATAAAGGGCCGACCGGGTCATCTTCGGTATAAAGATACGGATGTTCACCGGAAAAAATATAATCAGATGAGATATGAATCAGTAGGGCATTATGCTGACGGCACCATATAGCTAATGTTTCTGGTGCATCGAGATTCAGCGCTTGCAGGCGCTGTTGATCGAATTCCGCACGTTGAATATCGGTATAGCCTGCACAGTTAAAAATGACAGTGGGCTTCACCTGATTTAATACCGACAGTAAGAGTGTCTTGTCGGAGATGTCCAGCGCCGCAGAACTCAGAGAGATAAACGAGCGGCGGGTGGTTTTCAGAGTGTCCTGAAGGCAGCGTCCGAGTTGCCCTGATGCGCCTGTGATCATCCATGTCATAACTGCTCTCTTCCCTGAAGTCGGTATAGGTCCCGAAAATGGGTAAGCTCCATTACCCGAGCGCAGATCATACCCTAATACATCAGAGATGATCTTTCATTGCAGGCGACAGTTGGCCAATCAAGACTAACAGCAGTCAGCAATATTCAGCACGGGTGACGGTAACGACTGAAGTGTTACAGAAAAAATATAGCCGGAAAAAACCGCGTAGAGTGTGACCGGCTGCACTTATCTGCCGGATTCATACTAAGGTGTGAGAAAAGTAAGACTATGACGGTTTGAGACAAACCGAGCGATGGAGGCCTGCTTAACAGGCCACCATAAGGAGCAGGTCGCAACAGGAGGCTGAGAAGAATCAGCTGTCGCGCTTAGCCTGAGTCATTGCGCTCCAGTGCGCGATCATCTCTTTAGATTCAGCCTGGCTGAACTCAACACCCACTGCTTCGCAGATCTCAGGCGTTAGAGCGCGCTTACCTTTGCGTACACCTGCCATCTTCACCAGAGCGTGGCCGGCGAGCTTACCTTTCACCATCAGACGCTGTTCGAAGTAGATGTATTTCTCATCCCAGGTCACCAGATGAGAGTGGATCTCGTACTTAGTGAACAGGTTCAGTTCGCGGATAAAAGTAATTTCCAGGGAAGCGACCACCAGATTAATACGCTTATCGAACAGATGCTTGAACCAACCGTTATCACGAAACAGCTTCCAGCGGGCACCTTCAAGCATGGTCAGATACTTGGCATTGTTCATGTGCAGGTTGTAGTCGATCTGGTGTGGCATCACACGATGAGCCGAAACAGAAACACCCTGACCAGGGATAATCGCAGGTTCGTTACGCTTAACGATGGACTTGATGATCTCGACGAGCATGGGACGACAGCCTCTTAAACAGTGTTCTTAAAAACCGGAAGGGATAGTACACGACCGTCGCGGGGGTGCATTGGCAAATCTGACGGAGAGTTAACCTGCCTCTGCCAAAGGGCAGAAAGGCAGGTTATGTGTGCTGGTTACCTTCAATAGGCAATCAAGCATTATTTAGAGGACGCTTACGCACCCACAGGGTAAACAGAGTCGCTGTTACAAACATCAGCAGGCTGTAGATAGACTGTGCGACAGCCATCTCAGGGCTCGCCAGAATACCGGTGACGACCATCAGAGCCAGCGTACCGTTCTGCAGACCGACCTCAAGGCTGATCGTACGAGCTTGATCTTCATGGTGCAGCAGTGCATTACCCAGCACATAGCCTAGCCCCATGGTGATCAGGTTCAGCATCAGTGTTGCCGGGCCTGATGCGATAGCAAAATCAACCAGCTTGGCACCCAGATTTACGCAGATAGACACAATCACAAGTGCCAATACGGCCACAGAAAAACGTGATACCCAGGGCTCCATACGGGTGGCGAAACTCGTTGCGAAACGACGGATCAGCATACCGGTAATCACAGGAATAACAGTCACAACCATCAGCGTAATCCAGGTTTTTGCCAGCGGCAGCTCAAAGGTCTGATCTGTAGTGCCGTACTGGTGAATTGCCCAAGCGCCAAGCACAGGAATGGTAAATGGTGTGATGAAACCAATGACGGCAGTCAGTGACACCGAAAGACCCACATCGCCACGGGCGAGCAAGGTGTAAAGATTAGAGGTCGTACCACCCGGGCACAGGGCCAGAATAAACAGACCAATCGCCAACGGGCCAGTGAGACCAGTGATCTCAATAATACCGATAGCGATCAACGGCAGCAGCACCATCTGGCATACCGCACCAATTAAAAACGCCTTAGGTTGGGCAACAACGCGAGCGAAATCCGCTGGTGTCAGCCCCATGCCGACGCCAGTCATAATCAGAATCAGAGAGATCGGCAGAGCGACCTGAGTAAGTACCTCGAACATGGGAGATTCCTGTGGTGATCAGAGAGTTGTTATTTGGCGACAGAAAGTACCGGAGGTGGTGAGTTATGGCAAGAAATGTAAAGCGCACAATTGAAAGTGCTGATTCTCAGCCGCTCCTTTTCGGCTTTAGTTTTTAGGCGTTTTCTTAATTAGGACAGTCTCAAAAAAAGCCTTGTACCGCATAAGAACGCATCCGGACACAGCGGGATACACAATGATAGTAGGGCGTTGCTTCCAGAGAGACGAGTTACTTCCTTGGCTTAGGCATACATCCTTCTGATGTTGGCTATAACAATGACCCTACAGGAATTGACCTGAGAGGAAAATCAGGCATTCTTCTTAGGATGACGGTCCATGTAAGCCCGATAAGAAAGTGCTCTTGTCGGTCTTTTTATTGGTGTTCTAACTGGGGTTTTTCTAGACCAAGTGTCATCAAGACTC
>JAYNJA010000021.1:0-22206 GCA_038109705.1 Thalassolituus sp.
GCACTTGTGACTTCGAGGTTAAATTCGTTGTTTGCCTGTACCGGCTCAACACCCGCATCAATGCGGTTGTTACTCAGGAAACCGAGATTCACCAGATCGTAATTAACGGACGTGCCAGAGTTATCAGCAATCTGTACGAAGTCACCACGAGCGCCCGGAGCCTGTACCTGGAATTCAATGCGACCACCATTCAGCACGGCAACAACATCGGTATTAGGTGCAATCTGGTTGTTAATTTCGGCAACAATTTCGGAACCATTCACGTTACCAAAACCACCCGCTGGCACACCAGTGGTCCAGGCTGCCTGACTAAGGTTAATGGAATACGTTGTGCCGTTCTCCCGAGCAATGCTGAAAGCCAGAACATTAGTACTACCAGTACTGATGTCCAATGGGCTGTAGGAGTTATTCGCAGTAAGAACTGCAAACTGACCCGGATCACTGGAAACAATACCTAATGGCGGCGTGGCGGTGGTTCGGGTGGTAGTCTGGGTACCCGGAATTGAGCGGAAATCTGCTGTTACCGGGCTCGCACCTACGAACAGCTGCTGGCCAGCAACCCCTGGGGTTACGGCACCAGCGACACCAAATGCCGCATCCCAACCGGCTGTTGTGGTAATCGCAAACGAGGTACCGTTGGTGGCGTTGTAACCCGCTCGTTCAATGATCAACTCACCCGTTGATGGGTTTTCAACAGCACGCAATTGCTGCGATCCAAACGTCGCATCAAGTGCCGACTGAATGTCGTTGAGAACTTCCTGAACGGTTGCACCAGCGGCAACACCAGCGAGGGTAATTGCCTGAGGGCCATTACCATCAGCGATATCGAAACTCATTGATACCGTATCGTAGCCCGCGGCCCCAGCTGCAGCTACGGTGTTAGCGAACATCACCTGTGCCGGAATACCTGCAGCCGTTGGCTGATCCGCTGATGACAGAACTGTTTTTGTCGACTCGATAATGCCCGCATCAGCAGCACCAACAGACAGACCATTAGTGGTGATTTGCAGGCCCTGTTCCTGCAGAACCTCTTCACCCGCATTCAGGTTAAGAATCGCGGAGGCAAGTGTCGTCAGGCGTGGTGGCTGATTCGCAATTTCAATGTTGATGTCGCCAAGTACACCGCTGACCACACCACTGGCGTTGGCATCGTAACCCTGCAGACGTGCACCATTGTTCGCTACGACATAGCCGTCTTTATCAAGCGAGAAGATACCAGCCCGGGTGTAAGACACACTGCCGCGATCGTTCAGTACGAAGAAGCCGTTGCCATCGATAGCGAGATCCAGGGCGTTCTCGGTACCACTGATATTGCCCTGAGAGAACTCTTGGCGAACGTTGTCGACCATCACACCGCTACCAACCGGCTTCAGGCCGGTACCCAGCAGCGTGGTGGTGTATACATCGGCGAATTCAGCACGTGATTCTTTAAAACCGATGGTGCTGGCGTTTGCCACGTTGTTACCTGTGACCTCGAGATCAGTAGAGGCTGCACGGATACCACTTAAACCAATATTAAAAGCCATACTTTTGCTCCTCTGCCTGATCAGGCGTCCAGAATCTGTTTAATCTGATCCAGAGTGGCACGCTCGCCACCGGTTAAATTCAGTGTCACACCGCCACCAGCACTCATGGTGACGCTGTCGACCCGCGAGCTCATCTGCATTCCAAGCTGCTCGCTTTCACCGGCAATAGTGCCGCTGAGTTTGAATACGTACTGACCCGGCGGATACACGTTTTCAATCGGATCGCCGTTGTCGTCGAGAACGACATCACCGTTTGCATCGCGGTAGTACTGCTCAAGATTCATCTTGCTACGGTCGAGGTCGACGATGTCACCATCCACCATCAGGTTGTAGCCATCCCAACGGACTGACATTGGCCCCTGGCCATGAGCACCCAGAGAAATCTGTTCCAGGGTCTGGCCGCTGGCGCTCTGAATAGTCAGCATCATGTCGCCGGTCGACGCCGGAACATCGACGAAGCCGCTGACGACGCCACCCTGTGTCAGCAGGCCTTTGTCATTGCCTTCAACGATGACGCTCTGACCGACAAGGCTGGAAGCCTGCAATGCCGCATTCGAGGTGAACTGGCTGGCCATGCTTTCAGCGGTTTCGTTCAGGTTGTCCAGGCCCTCTACTGACGAGAACTGGGCTAACTGGGCAACGAAAGCCTGGTTATCAGTAGGCTCCAACGGGTTCTGGTTATTCAGCTGAGCAACCATGAGTTCAAGGAAGGCATTTTTGCCGAGCTCATTGTCTTTGCTTTCGGTCTGAGTCGGTGTGCGGTACTGATCCAGTACCGATGCGCCGCTGTTAACTTCATTTATCGACATGGCTTTCCCCTTACTGACCCAGCGTCAGCGTACGCTGCAGCATCTGTTTGGCGGTTTTCAGAACTTCTACGTTCATCTGGTAGCTACGCGACGAGGACATCATGTCGGTCATTTCTTCAACTACGTTGACGTTCGGGTAGTAGACGTAGCCATCATCGTTCGCCATTGGGTGGTCCGGCTGAAAACGAGCCTGCAGTGGCGCGTCTTTTTCAATGATGCCGTCGACTTTTACACCCGCACCGAGCACTTCGTCGGTTTCCATAAAGCCATCCATGTTCTTACTGACCGAGCCAATTTCTTTTTCCAGCACGGAGAACCATGGCTTACGGGCGCGGTAGGTTTCGTCCACGGAACTTGAAGCACTGTCGGCGTTAGCAATGTTACTGGCGGTGGTATTCAGGCGGATCGACTGGGCGGTCATTCCGCTACCGGCAATGTTGAGTACGCTGGTGAGTGACATAATTATTCTCCGCGGATCGCGTTGCGCATGCCTTTGAATTTGCCGCTAAGGAATTCAAAGGTGGCGTTGTAATCGAGGCTGTTACGGGCAAACAGCGCCTGTTCGGTCTGGGCATCTACGGTGTTGCCATCAATCGAGGGCTGCAGTGGATTGCGATATTTGAGGGAGTCGTCTGCATCGATACTGCCGCTCAGGTGGGCAGAATGCGTTGCGGACATGCCTAGCGCAGTGTTCTTCTCTGTTTCGCCAGCCAGCACTGCCTGAAAATCAAAGTCACGGGCCTTGAATCCGGGGGTGTCTGCGTTGGCCAGGTTGTTCGCCAGTACTTCGGCACGACGTGCACGCAGCTGCAATGCGTTGTCGTGAATACCGAGTGCGTTAGAGAAGTTGATTGCGCCCATGTGTTTTACCCGTATTGCCGAATTTGTATCTACACGGAGTTATAGCAAGGGGTGGGCCAACTTATTTTTTACTTATATTTCAATAGGTTAGGAATTTAAGAGGTCGAATTCAGAGCGGCAACGGCAAGCCTTTACCTGTCAGCGGCAAAGGCTTTTTTCCGGTAGATAATGCCAGGGCGGCAGGAGATCATTTCGTAATAATCAGAGAGGTTGGTCAGTGCTTCTGAAGCGCCGAGAAAGAGGTAACCGCCTTCTTTCAGCGCTCCGTGTATGCGGATAAGAATGTCGCGCTTACGCTCTGAACTGAAGTAAATAAGTACATTACGGCAGAACACAACGTCGAACTGGCCGAGTCGGGTGTAACTGTCATTCAGGTTGAATTCACGGAATTCGATACCCTTTCGGACTTCGGGCTTCACCGTCCAGACGTCTTCACTGGTTTTTGTGAAGTACTGCTCCTGATACGGGCCGGATAATCCGCGACGAATTGCAATCCAGGGATATGCGCCTGATTTCGCTTCTGAGAGCGCCGTCGGAGACAAGTCGGTCGCCAATACCGATAAATCGGGCAGGCGAGCTGCCCGGCGACGATATTCCAGCTCTTCCATCTTTATAGAGTAAGGCTCCTGCCCTGTTGAGCAGGCAGCGGACCAGATCCGGATCGACGTATTTTGCTGAGCAAGCTCAGGAAAAATACGATCACGTAGAATCTGGAAAGGATGAGTGTCGCGGAACCAGAGCGTTTCGTTGGTCGTCATGGCATCTATCACCTGACGCTCCAACTGGCTGTCCCGGTCCATGCTATAGATCAGCTCACTGACAGTAGGCAGATTGCGCTGAGCCAGTAACTTACGTAGCCGGCTCAACACAAGATACTCCTTACCAGCGTTTAGCTGGATGCCCGAGGTGGACTCCAGCCGTTCGCAAAATTGGTCATATTCTGCGGCTGATAAACTCTTGAGACTGTCGTTCGCTGCCATGCAATAGTTAACCGTGGTTAATCCGACTTACTACGTTATCCGCCAGAACGTCTGGATCGAACTTCGCAATAAAATCGTTGGCTCCTACCTTTTCGACCATCGCCTTGTTGAAAACACCACTCAGCGACGAGTGCAACACAACGTAGAAATCCCTCATGGATTCACTCGCCCGAATATTCGTAGTCAGGGTGTAGCCATCCATTTCCGGCATTTCGATATCTGAGATCATCATCATATATCGGTCCTGAACCCGCTCTCCGCTTTCTACTATTTCTTTGAGGTGCTCCCAGGCTTTCCGGCCATCTTCCAGCGCAACTACGTCAGCTCCCAGATTCTGCACACAACGCGCGATCTGCTTACGGGCGATTTTGGAATCGTCCACAATCAGAATCTTACGCTGAGCAGCCTGTGTACGGACCTCTTCAGTCACAATACCTTCACTGATTTCTTCACGTACTGGCGAGACTTCTGCAAGAATTTTCTCAACGTCGATAATCTCAACGATGTGATTTTCAACTTCTGTTACGGCTGTAAGGTAGTGCTCACGCCCAGTGCCCTTTGGTGGCGGATGAATATGTTCCCAGTTCATGTTCACGATCTTATCCACCGACGACACCAGGAAGCCCTGAGTATTGCCGTTATATTCGGTTATGATCACGAAACCACCATCAATATTGCCCAACCCCGGGCCTCCGGTCGCCAGACTCATATCCAGAATCGGAGTTGTACCGCTGCGGATATGCACGACGCCACGAACCACCCGGTTACTGCCGGGCAGCATTGTTAATTTGGGGCATTGGATGATTTCCTTCACCTTAAACACATTGATGCCGTACAACTGATCCCCGGTGACCCGGAACAGCAACAGCTCCAGCCGGTTTTCACCGACCAGTTTCGTGCGTTGGTTAACGGACTCAAGAACACCTGCCATGCGTGCCTCTCTTTAATTTTCCGGCATGGCCTTTGCTGATACTCAGGGAGGACACAGTAAAAGCGCCGGATTCATGACATCTGATTCACTTACTTCATTGAGCATAGTAGAGAACCATCGAAGCGTGCGGCTTTTGTATGTAATTTTTGTACTATTGCTTGCAGGCCCCGTGCACGCTGGTCTGAACATCACCGAACTGACCCAGCAAGTAATGATAAAGTGGATCAGTGTCGGGGGCGAAAGAACCAGTACCGAGGTCGTATTTCCGTCACTATCGTCAGAATACCGTTTACCTGACTGCAACAGCGCACCGGAAATTAATGTGGTACGTCACCTGCAGCCGGGAAGAAATGGCATTGAGGTAAGCTGTAGTCAGCCATTCTGGAGGCAATCGGTTGCTGTCGAACTGCAGATCTACAAAAACGTAGTCACTGTTGATGGGACAATACTCCGCGATACAGTGATCAGCGCAGACCAACTCAGACTCAGTCGGATGGACACAACGGGTCTGCATCAGGGCTTTTTTGACAGCATTGAAGACGTTGCCGGCACGCTGAGCCGCCGCACGCTCCGTCAGGGCACTCCGGTCACTCCTGACATGCTGGATCAGCCGGATCTGATAGAACGAGGACAACCCCTGGTAATCAGGCTGAACAGACCAGGCATAAAGATAGAAATCAAGGGTGAGGCACTGAGTGATGGTCACCTCGGCGAAGGCATACGCGTACGCAACGTTCAGTCAGGCGCGATCGTGTTTGCTGAGGTGATTGGAGATGGATTAGTACAGGTCCGTTGAGATTTCAAAAAAAAGTGACTCTTTTTTCCTAAAGTAATGAAAACCGCTGCCGTTAACTACAATGAAGAGGTACCTCTGAATGAAGCTCGGAGAAATGATGATGAACATCAGCAAATTTACTAACGGCAATAGTGTCGACAGCAACCGCAGTCGCACTGAGCCGGTTAAAACACCCCAAACGACGACAGCGGAAGGCAAAGCTAAGGAGTCGGCAGCGTTCACTGATCAGGTGAAACTGAGCGCCAGTAGCAAGAGCATTCAGCAGATTGAAGCTGAGATCAAGGATATGAAAGACGTTGATGACGCGACCGTGGAACGTATCCGCAGTGCTATTGAAAGCGGCGATTACAAGATCAACTACGACAGACTGGCAGGAAAAATGCTTGATTTTGAGGACCGCTTTAACTTTTAAGGTCCTCAGCTATGTCGTTAGACACTGATGAATTTGCCCGGCTGCTGTCTTCCGAGCTGGACGCCAGCCGGCAACTGAACGAACTTCTGCAACAGGAACTCTCTGTTGTTACCAGCCACCAGCCCATGGCCCTTGATACTCTCAACCCGGCCAAAGAAAACCAGGTGGCAATTCTCCGGGCCAGTGCAGGCCTGCGACTCGACTGGATGCAAGCCAATCAGCTACCACTCAGTTCTGAATGCCTTGATCACCCCGACGTAGCTGCGTGTAAAAACATTGCCACGACGTGGCAGCATCTTGCCGCCAGCTATGAAAGCAACCGTGAAGTATCAGCGCGCCTGAGCGAGCTGGTACTTGCACTGCGTTTCAGGGCAGAACAGAAGCTTAAGATCTTGCATGCCCGGCATAATGATCCACACTTATATAACGATAAAGGCAAAGCTGCTGGGAACAGTACAGGCTTCAAAAGCATAGAGGCATAGCAGGACAATTAAGATGCCAGAAGAAATGAATCAGGAATATCTCCTCAACACACCAGAAGATGTCTATGGAGCGCTACGCAAACTGGTGCTACTGGAGAGCCCTGTGGTCATTCGAATTGACGGTGACAACAGCGAATTCCGTTCTTCGATTACTCATACCAGCTTCGGCTCGCGCAGCTTTTTTATGGACAAAGTCATTCCACTACATGGTAACGACCTGATCCGCAGCGGTCGCAGATTTTCTGTCGAATGCGACAGTCAGGGCGTTCGGATTGAATTCCGTATGACGGGGCGCCTCAAATACCAGCCAGATAAAGAACAATACCGTGCCGAGTTTCCCGCTGAAATTCTGTACCTGCAACGCCGCACGGCTTACCGCGTAATGGTTCCCCCGGCCCATCAGATTCTGGTGAAACTGCGGTTTGACGACGAAGCCGAGCCTCTTGAGGGACGACTTCTTGACTTGTCATCCAGTGGCTTTAAGGCTCAGTTCAAAGGTGACGTTAAAAAAATACTCGAAACCCATCGCGATATTGCTCAGGCCCGTGTTCGCTTTAACCGTGAAAACACTATGGATTGCAGTCTGGAAGCACGCCACGTGTTCCAGGATGAAGGTGGAAATACTTCATGCGGTTTTTCTTTTACGGTCTTATCACCCCAGGCTCAGCGCTATATAGACCGACTGATTACCGAGTTTCAGTGGGAAGAACGCCGCCTCAAAGAACAGCAGAAGAATGAGATGGGTAACATCTGAACCAAGTTCCTGGCGGCTAAGGCTGACAATTGTGACTGCAGCCGCTAGAATCCCATTCCCTTCCTCCCTATAGCTCAACAGGATAGAGCATCCGCCTCCTAAGCGGACGATTGGGGTTCGAGTCCCTATGGGGAGGCCATGATTTTCCCTTCTCTCCGATTGCCAAAGATGCGATAAAAGATGCGATAAACGCATTTTTACAACGGACTGCCCCAACCATGTCGCACTTTCTGCATCTCACTCAGGCTGAGCAAACGAATAACATCTGGCGTCTTACTCTTGCTCAGGCATTAGCCGGGGCCAACTCCGTCATGATTTTTGCCACAGGTGCGGTTATTGGTAATCAGCTCGCGCCAAGCCCTGCGTTAGCGACTCTCCCTGTTTCCCTGTTTGTGGTTGGTATGGCTCTGTGTATTTTGCCAGCAGGTCTGGTCGCTCAGCGATTCGGCCGGCTTACTGCATTTCAGACAGGAACGACGCTTGGCGTGCTTTCCGGGCTGGTTGCGATGCTGGCGATGGTCCAGTCGTCGTTCGAATGGTTCTGTCTGGCAACCCTGCTCAGCGGTGCTTACGCGTCTGTTGTGCTCTCTTTCCGCTTTGCTGCCGCTGATGGTGTTGCGCCAGAGCGGCAGGCAAAAGCCTTGTCGATGGTCATGGCTGGTGGTGTGGTCGCCGGGATCATCGGCCCGCAGCTTGTTACTTACACCATGCATCTGCCGATACCGCTCTGGGCGGACATAGACTTCGTCAGTACTTTTGCAGTGCAGGCGGCGGTCGCGGCTGTCGCAGGTGTCATTCGGTCTGGGGTAAAACTGCCACGCCCTACTGCTGATGAGCTGGCTGGTGGACGTTCTCTCGGTGAGCTTGTTCGTCAGCCTCTGTTTCTGCCAGCCGTGGTATGCGGCGCGATGTCCTTTCTGGTGATGAACTTCCTGATGACGGCAGCGCCCCTTGCCATGCATTTCCATGGACATTCGCAGGCAGACGCCAATCTTGGGATTCAGTGGCATGTGATCGCTATGTATGCACCGAGTTTTTTCACCGGCCACATCATTGCGCGTTTCGGTGCCGTTAAAGTCGCCATCAGCGGTCTTCTTCTGATTCTTATTGCTGCATTTTTGTCATTGTCAGGAGCAGATGTTTTCCACTTCTGGGGCATGTTAATTCTGCTCGGAATCGGCTGGAATTTTGGTTTTCTGGGCGCTTCTTCAATGATTCTTCAGTGTCACCGCCCGGAAGAGAAAACCCGGGTGCAATCTCTGAATGACTTTATTGTCTTTTCTCTGATGGTGTTTGGCTCGTTTGCTTCGGGCGGAATACTGAGTTTCTGGGGTTGGGATACAGTGCTTTGGGTATCTATAGGCCCGGTGCTACTAGCGTGCATTGCAATGCTGTTCGTATCAGGCCAGACCCGGGTCCCGCATGGATAAATAACGATTTACTATCGTCGCGATAGGATTAATACAATTTAAATATTAATCAGTTTCTATAATCTTAGTCATAAGCAGTAAGTAAACACGACGCAAGATAAGAAATGGCAACCGATAAGGAGCCCGCTATGAATAACAATTCCTCAGGCAAATGCCCAGTCATGCACGGCAGTGTTACCAAGTCCGGTGAATCTAACACCGACTGGTGGCCGAATACCCTTAACCTCGACATCCTGCACCAGCACGATACGAAAACGAATCCGCTGGGCGAAGAATTTAACTACGCCGAAGAATTCAAAAAGCTGGACCTTGAGGCCGTCAAAAGTGATCTCAAAGCTCTGATGACCGAAAGCCAGGATTGGTGGCCAGCCGACTGGGGACACTACGGCGGCCTGATGATCCGTATGGCGTGGCACTCGGCAGGTTCTTACCGTCTGGCGGACGGCCGCGGCGGTTCAAACACAGGCAACCAGCGCTTTGCGCCGCTGAACAGCTGGCCGGATAACGGCAACCTGGATAAAGCACGTCGTCTGTTATGGCCGATCAAGAAAAAGTACGGCAACAAGCTGTCATGGGCTGACCTGATGATTCTCGCCGGTAACATGGCGTACGAATCTATGGGCTTCAAAACCTTTGGTTTCGCCGGCGGTCGAGAAGACATCTGGCACCCAGAAAAAGACACCTATTGGGGTTCTGAGAAAGAATGGCTGGCACCGACTGGCAGTGACGGTACCCGTTACGGCGCCTCTGGCCGTGAAATGGAAAATCCGCTTGCTGCAGTGATGATGGGCTTGATCTATGTAAACCCAGAAGGTGTTGACGGTAACCCTGATCCACTGAAAACCGCGACAGACATGCGCGTCACTTTTGAACGCATGGCGATGAATGATGAGGAAACCGTAGCTCTGACTGCCGGTGGTCACACCGTGGGTAAAGCACACGGTAATGGCGACGCTGCGAATCTTGGCCCAGCACCAGAAGGTGCTGACGTTGAAGAACAGGGCTTTGGCTGGCAGAACCATAAAACCCGTGGCATTGGCCGCGACACGGTAACCAGCGGTGTAGAAGGTGCCTGGACCACAAACCCAACCAAGTGGGACGGTGGTTACTTCGATCTGCTGTTTAAGTACGACTGGGAACTGACCAAAAGCCCAGCCGGTGCGCACCAGTGGCAGCCAGTGAATATTGCCGAAGAAGATATGCCGGTAGACGTGGAAGACCCTTCAATCCGTTGTATGCCAATGATGACTGACGCCGATATGGCACTGAAGATCGACCCGGAATACCGCAAGATTTCTGAGCGCTTCCGTGACGATCAGGCGTACTTTGAGGATGTGTTTGCCCGCGCCTGGTTCAAGCTGACTCACCGTGATCTGGGCCCTAAGTCCCGCTACCTGGGCACTGATGCTCCGGCAGAAGATCTGATCTGGCAGGACCCTATTCCAGCCGTTGATTATGAGCTGAGCGATGCCGAGGTTGCTGACCTTAAAGCGCAGATTCTGGCAACTGACCTCAGTGTCGCTGAACTGGTTGCGACGGCGTGGGATAGCGCACGTACGTTCCGTGGCTCCGATTACCGCGGCGGTGCAAACGGTGGGCGTATCCGCCTTGCTCCGCAGAAAGATTGGGTCGGTAATGAGCCGGAGCGTCTGCAGAAGGTGCTGGCGGTACTGGAAGGCATTCGTGTGAGCTTCCGTAAACCTGTCAGCATGGCCGACATGATTGTGCTGGGCGGTACTGCTGCTGTAGAAAAAGCGGCAAAAGACGCAGGCGTTGATGTAACGGTTCCGTTTGCAGCGGGTCGAGGTGACGCGACTGACGAACAGACCGATGCCGGATCGTTCGATGTTCTTGAGCCGTTAGCGGATGGCTTCCGTAACTTCGTGAAGAAGGATTACGTCGTCGCGCCAGAAGAGATGTTGCTGGACCGTGCTCAACTGATGGGCCTGACAGCACCTGAAATGACGGTTCTGATTGGCGGCATGCGGGTACTGGGCACGAACTTTGGTGACAGCAAACATGGTGAATTCACAGACAAGGTGGGTGTACTGAGCAACGATTTCTTCGTCAATCTGACGGACATGTCGTACCAGTGGAAACCAGCGAGCAAGAGCCACTACAACATCGTTGATCGTAAGAGCGGCGATACCAAGTGGACTGCAACCCGCGTTGATCTGGTGTTTGGTTCTAACTCTGTGCTGCGCTCATACGCTGAAGTGTATGCTCAGGACGACAACAAAGAGAAGTTTGTTAACGACTTCGTGAAAGCCTTTGTCAAAGTGATGAACGCCGATCGTTTCGATCTGAAGTAATCGCAACCGAAACGAAAAGCCCCCGCGACGGTGAGTCGCGGGGGCTTTTTTGTTTCTGCTCAGCAGCTTCAATCAGTTCGAGAGAGAAATCCGGCAATCAGTAGTACAGGAACATACCGGTACCGAACGCCCGATAGTCCGAATCCAGATAGGTTGTCATATCCAGGTATACTTCCATCGTATTCACGTAACGGAAGCTTGCCCGCCCACGAAAATACGGTTCTGTTTCGTCTTTTGTCACAATGGCACCGAACAAGGGCTGAATATCGAGAGAGTTATAGTCGTCTATAAACCAGCGCACCCCTGCAGACACATCGAGTGAGGCTTCAGAGCCTTCATCGCTTTCAGTGTAAGCTTCGACCCCAGATCCGCCAGACACACGCGTGTAGGTATCGTAGAAGGTGTAATTGAGGCGCGCAGAACCCACGATGTCTGACTTAGCCGTCATCGGCAGGTGCGTCCCCAGGCTGGCACCTATCGTGATCTGGTCTTGTTCATAGTGGTACTGGCTATCTGCGGTTGTCACTTCTTCATCGACGAAGTTAGTGTCAGCAAACGCCTGATAAATCAGCCCCTGTTTAAGCTCTTCTGAGTACACCAGCGTCACTTTGTGACCCGCCAGTTCTTCGCTGTAGCCGTCGACTCCAATACGCTCGTAATCGTAGGTGATGCCCAGGTAATCGTAGTCGAAAGGTTCATTAGCCAGTGCTGGCACTGAGGCAAGGCTTCCGGCCAGGATAGCAATCCATAGGGTGTGGTGTTTCATAGTCAGTCTCTGAACACAGGCCTTGCGGCCATTATTAAACCAATGGAGCACGGATGAGAATTCTGCCTCTGTGGGCAGTTATCGAGAGATTAACACCTGTCTATTTTGGCCTGCAAATACAAGTCACTTAACTTTGATATAGAGCAAGCCTGAGATCTTCGCCTCACATACTCACTGTGCCTGAATTCCTGTTTCCGGCGTAGGGATTAAAAAAGCCACAATACCACGCAAACTATCGGGCAAACTTTCAATCAATAGCGAAATATGCGAGAGTGAGTTTTTTTCTTGAATGGCATTCAACAATGAGACTCGACGTTACTTTTCCCTCTGGTAATGACACCTGTGCCGCATGGCTCTACTTACCTGAAGGCACTAAGCCAGCACCAGTCATTGTTATGGCTCATGGCCTTGGTGCCGTGCGTACCATGAGACTGGATGCTTTTGCCGAGCGCTACTGCGAAGCCGGTTACGCCTGTCTGGTGTTTGATTATCGCTACTTTGGCGATAGCTCCGGTGAGCCGCGTCAGCTGCTGAATATTAAGCGCCAACTAGCAGACTGGGCCAACGCGGTACGTTTTGCCCAGCAGGATGCCCGTGTTGATGGTTCCAAGGTCATAGTCTGGGGGAGTTCATTCAGTGGTGGTCATGTGTTGAAAACGGCTGCCAACGTCTCTGGAATTGCCGGTGTAATGTCGCAATGTCCGTTTACCAATGGCATAGCCTCTTCGATGTCACTGCACCCGCTGAGCACTCTCAAAGTATCGACACTTGCCGCAGTAGACCTGCTGACAGCGCCATTTCGTAGCAAGCCCGTGATGGTTGATCTTGCTGGTGCTCCGGGCGACGGTGCACTGATGACGGCACACGATGTTATTGAAGGCTATAACGGCATTAAACCGGAAGATTCAGATATTCCGGGCTATGTCGCTGCCCGCTTTGGCTTTGAGATTACCCGATATTTTCCTGGGGCGAGTGCCGCTAAAGTTAAAGTGCCTACGCTGCTGCTTGCCTGTCTGAAAGACACCGTCGCGCCAGTAAAACCGACGCTGAAATACGCGAAAAAACTGCCTCAGGGAACAGTTGTTGAGCTGGATACTGGTCACTTCGATATCTACGTCGGCGAGTGGTTTGAGAAGGTTGTTGGTATTCAGCTCGACTGGCTGAAGAAGACGTTCCCACTCTGATCGGAAAATTTGTCGCAGATTTTAGATAGGACAGCACAATGAAAGACCTGATTCCAGACGAAGGCTGGCAGCTGCCAGCAGAACCTCGTATCGAGGTAATCTCTGCGCAGGATGCAACCATAACTCAGCGCGGGCTGCTGTTCGCCATTGAGAAAATCGGCAAGCTTAACGCGGCCAACCTATGGACACTGATGATGCGCAATATGCGCCTGCTGCGTGGCATGCTGTTTTTTGCCTCTCGCCTGATGCCGTTCGGCAAACTGGATCGCCGCGATACCGAACTAGCGATTCTGCGGGTCGCATGGGTCTGTCGCTCGCGCTATGAGTGGGGCCAGCATGTCGATATTGGCCTGCGCACGGGGCTGACAAAAGAAGAGATCCGTCGTATTCCTGAAGGATCTGAAAGTACAGGCTGGTCTGATCGCCAGCGGCTGATTATCAAAGCCTGCGACGGCATGGTGAAGAACCATATTGTCGACGATGAAACTATGGCTGACCTGAAGCAGCATTACAGCCACGACCTCATCATCGAACTATTGATGTTAATTGGCTGGTATCAGGGTCTGGCCGGAGTGCTGAACAGCAGCGGTATTCCATTGGATAAGCCGCTGGAGAAAATTCTGGCGTCGGTCAACGACTGACGCCAGAGAGAGCCATTCACAGAGTCTTTCACAGAGTCGTATCAAGACCCGGTGGATCATAATGATCCGTCACGCCTGCCTGATATGAGCGCTCCCAGGTCTGCAGGTAGGCTTCGGCGGAATTCATTACCGCCTCATAAGTCCGCTGTGGCGCACGTTGGCGCAGATCTTCGATAAAGTCTGCCAACAGGCCGTAGTGCGCAATGCCGTCTGAGTTGAGATCAAATACTCGGTTACCTGATACCTGCTGATCAAAGGTAATGCCGAATTCAGACGTGAATGGGTACTCTAACGGCTGTTCGATGGCATCACTACGAGGCCCCGGTTGGCCGCCAAGGCCGCTCATGTCGGTGCCGATACCGACACCACGCCAGTATGGCGTCTGCTCGACCAGATCAAGATAGCGGCCTACCCGATGCTCCATATCGTTGGCGTCACTGTTGTACGGTGCGGTAAATCCACCGGCTTCGATGAGGCGACGGGTGTTGTAATGAACACTGCCGTTTTTGCCTGCCAGCATCCAGCTATGGGTCGAGAGCACGCCGCTGTATCCCCGCGCTTCAGCAATATCCATGACGGCGGTGGCTGTGTCGTTACTCATATGGTCCAGCTCGACCATCATTTTCAGGTCGATCATACGATTTACCAGGTAGCTGCCGAGCGGACTGAGACCATGCTGATTACAGTGCTCAATGGTTTCATCGTATTCAGGGTTGAGATGCACAGCATCGAGAATTTCGCGGATTCCGTCGATATCACCGATTAACGGGAAGCCACTGGTCATATGACGACCAGAGGTTTCACTGTCGCACTCTTTGGTTTCGAAAAAGCGCTTGGTCGACAGCAACTCGCCTACGTTAATAAAACCACCCTCAACGACGGATCCTGCCAGCTGGTTATCAAACTTATGCGTCGGATACAGCGAGCGAACGCCAAGGTCGTAGACTTCCTGCAGCAGTTCTTCGATGGTTTCGCGGGTGCAGTAATCATTCAGACCACAGTTAAAGGTTTCTGAGGCTTCGATGCCCATCACCACGGCAAGACGCCCTGCGGCAATGGTTTCGCGGGCTTCCTGCGGTGAAGTCACAACATGGAAGAAGCCTTTACCCGGCCCGCCTGCCTGAGCGTCGATATATTCTTCGAGTTCACGCAGACGCTGTGCCTGCAAACGGATGGAGTCCATCACGTTACAGCTGTTCGGATTCACCCAGGATGCTGGGTTGATATTACTCTGCGCCCAACACAGGACTTCGTTCTCTACCAGGTTGGTGACCATGATGCGCAGGCCAGACAGATACGCCCGCTCAATCCATTTATGGTAGTAGCCCATATGGCTCATCTGCTGATGATTGGGCCACCAGGGAAAGTCAGGCCAGCCACGCGTGTCGTAGCGGTTATTGATGTCATCAAACGTGTACAGGTTGCCGATCAGATCTAACGCACCATCTTTGCCGTGGAGATCTTTCGAATCTTTTAAGGCCTCTTCTACGCCAAAACGATTGAAGGGCTCACCGGCCATAAATTTGCCGCCCATAAATTCATAGGAGGTAATGTGCGCGTGACCGTCGATATAGCCACGCACCGGGGCAGCGCTTTGCCCTTTGAGGTTTTCGCGCTGGGATTCCGTGGAACCTGAAGCGTTCAGGGTGACTTCCGGGAAATCAAAACAATCTTCAGCCGCAACAAAATTCAGCGACGTTTCCCGATCGAAGGTAAGCAGATCCAGCGGCCCGGTAAAGTAGAGTCCACCATTGTCAGTATCGTGTGCCAGCGCCAGGTGACTACCTGCATTGGTCAATGCAAAGCCGGTATTTTCAGCAGCGAGTTGCCACTCAGATCTGTCGTCAGGGGTCTCGTGTGAGCGGATTACGGCGGAACTACTGGCACTAAGGTAGCGGCCAGATTCGTCACGTAGAAGGAAGTGCTCAGCCTGGCTCGGCTTCAGGTAAAAGCGTGAGGCATGCGCTGCGCTATCGGCAGTGACTTCATAGCCGGGATAGCCATCGGCAATGCCCGGGTTTTCGTCGTAACGCACGAACAGCCCAGTCTCTGCTGACTGCAAACTAAAACAACCTTGTGCCAGCTCACTGACAGGCCCTGCGAAATGCGGCAAAAGCGCCGGTGCGGGCACCGATGACATAGCCATTACCGTCATAGTGGTTGCCAGAAGACTTGTAAACACAACCGGCTTAAGAACGACAGCCGATAAGGTGCGAGCGCATTGCATAGCGTTACCTGTTTCTTATTTTTGTTATTACTTACCTGCCAAAGTACCCTGCCCCATGCTGAGTGTCACCTTGCGACAGATCATTGGCCGGATAAGATGTGGGCAGCTGACGGCTGGCCGGACGTGCCACTAAAGGTTAAAGTACGCACCTCTCACCATACCTATATATTTCAGCAAGGATTGAAGATGCATAAGGCACGCTCTCTTCTCTCGATGATATCTGCTGCCGCTCTGGCACTGACGTTATCGGCATGTTCTACCCTCCAGCAGATTGTTGACGTCCAGAAACCTAGCGCCGAAGTCGCTGGTGTCTCTCTGGGGAATCTGGCACTGGATCAGGCGACTCTGCTGGTCGATGTTGCCGTTGCTAACCCGAATGGTTTTGCTCTGGATGCTGCGGGCTTCGATCTTGATCTGACCATTGCAGGCCAACAGCTTGCCTCTGTTGCTCAGCATGACACTGCCGTGTCTGTGCCAGCGAATGGCAAAGAGTCTGTGCAGCTGCCCGTTACGCTGAAGTTTGCCGAAATTGCGTCTGCCGTTGGTGGTCTGGGAGATAAAGACTCTGTCGACTATGCACTTGATGGCACAGTAACTATGAATATTCCGGTTTTGGGCGATATTTCTCTGCCATTGAGCTTCGCCGATATTCTGCCGATTCCCAAACTGCCGAAAATCAGTTTCAGCGATATCAGTCTTGGTGATGTCAGCTGGAGCGGCGCGAAGCTACTGGTCAAACTGGATGTGACTAACCCGAATGCCTTCGGCATTGACCTGAACTCCCTCGCTTACAATCTGGAAGCACAGGGCAAGTCACTGGGCAGCGGTGCTGTGAACAACGTTACGTTGGAAAAAGGCCAGACTCAGGCGCTTGAGATTCCACTGGATGTCAGCCTGACTAACCTTGGCATCAGTCTGTTCCGTATGCTCTCTGGGGGCGATGCTGTGGATGTTGGCCTGAGCGGTAAAGCGGATCTTGCCCCAGACCTGGGGATCTGGAAGCCTGAGCCGATGGAGTTCTCTGCCACACGCACTTTGAACCCTTAACGGGCCCCAGTACTACTTAGATTGGACAGCTCAGACTGGACGGTTCAGATCGGGCCGCTCAGATAGGATAGAAAGGATAGTCTTCCCGGAACTGAGTCATTGAAAAGAGTTCGTCGAGCTGGTCTGACAGCCGGCGGCTCTTTCTTCCATCCAAACCAAGATATTTGAGTTCTGCAAGGCACTCCGGGCAGATGTGAAGTGCTTTCTCCGGGTCACTCGTGCGCGCTTTTAATACGTCGTTATCACGAAGCCGGTGAAGATCAAAACAACCAGCCAGATGTATTTGTCCCGCACCTTCGACCCAGATTCGTGAGTTTTTAAGAGCTAACGTTTTATCTGGCAGAATCCGGAGTTCACCCGGATGAATCATGAGACCTTCTTTACTGAGCTGGTCACGCTCCCCAAAAGTGAGCTGGTGGGTAGGATCAAACTCAACAAAATGCCCGAAGCCCTCTGCACCCATCTGTTTTTTGAGCTGATTAAAGCCGTCTTCATCCAAAAAATTGAACAATTTCATGAACAGGTCCTGTCGTTGCGGGCAAATGCCAGAAGTTGTTTTCAGGGCTGAACACGATCAAGAATGGTTGCAATCCGCCCTTCAGCATCAGTACGAACCCGGAATTCAACACGCCGCGAGGGCGAGCCAAGTTCATTGCCGTTGCTGTCTCTAACAACCTTAGCTGAAGACAGGCCATTTGCTGTGAGATGTGCTTTCAGCCAGGGCTTATCGGCATGAACCTTCTCCAGGCCGAGCACATAGGCCAATGTCGAGCGGGTACGCTGCTGCGACAGATTCATATTGAGGATATAGGCTTCATCATCGGAGCGCGCACCGAACCAGCCACTCGACGTATGGCCCTCGATACGAACTTCAAGAATATCGTCGCGGTACTCAGGCTGGGTAATGATGCGTACATAACGGGGAAAGAAATCATCGAGAATCGCCTGAAACTCTGGCTTGATTTCCGCTTCGCCCTTATCAAAAAGTACGTCGGTGTTGTTAAAGCGGAATGCCAGGTCCTCATCCAGTTCAGCACCCCAGCGTGGCATATCGTCGGCAAATTCCGTCTGCAGATCTTTGTAGAGTTGAGTTCGTAGCTGGTCATAGAGAATAGCGACATCGCGGATTTTGTCCCGCTCTGTTTCGACATTGATCATAAAAACGACAGAGACCAACATAAAGACCATCATCAGCCCGGCCATAAGGTCGGATACCGCAACCCAGTGACCTTCGTGGTCTTTGCTCTCGCCAAGCTCCTGTGAGTTATCCAGCATCTCAGCCTTCCACTTGTTCTGCGATGGCGATCAGTTCTCGCAGTTTGTCGGTTAACGGACTGTAATCCGACACGAACTTCTCAGACAGCGCCGTCAGTTGAAGGCCAAACGCTCGCAGCGCCTTGTTCAGCTCTTCTTCCATGCCGGTATCAAGTTGCACGACCTGGCGCTCAAGCCGTTCACCCAACTTCTGCAGGTGAAGTTGTGACTGTTTCTGTTGGCTGGACAACAGTTCATGGGCTTCGGCCATCTGTTCGCGCAATTGAGTTGTCAGCGTCTTCTGGCTCTGCCCCAACTCTTCAATAGCCCAGCGGTGCTGGGACTGCACCGCATCCGCCATGCCTTGCGTTAATATGGCAATACGTTCTTCCAGTTTCGGTAAGCCTTCGGCTGCGTGGTTAACCATGTCTGCCAGTCCACCCAACTGGGACTGGATGTTGGCTCGCTGCATTTCCAACCCGCCAAGAAGCTCCTGCAATGATTCGGAGATACCATTGAAGGCGTTGGCATTTTTAACCATAAACTCGAATGCATCACTGGCCTCTTTCATTAAGGCAGAGGTGCGTTCCTGCTCACCGATCAACTCATCCAGCTGTGTACGGTAGTTATTCTGCCACTCAAGCATGGCAACCACGGATTCGTTGAGCTGGCGGAAGTTTTCGCCGTACTGTTCGTTGATCTTGGTATTGAACTCAGTCATCACCGTGCGAATGGCATCGACCAGTGCTTTGGCGTTGGCATCGGCCATTTTCTGCTGATAGTGAGTCAACACATCAACGATCTGATCAAAGCGGCGTTGAGTTGCGGATTGCTGCTCGACCAGCTCTGCCCGGAACGTTTTGTCAGAGCCATCGTGCAGTTGCTTCGCCAAGACCTGTAGCGACAGGTCCAGGTCGTCGACGGTGGCCGCACGATGCTGTGTGGAGTCCCGTCGCCCCGCTTGCTCCACGGCGGCACGGATTTTCAGCGTTAACGCCGCAAACAGACCAGCGATAGATGACCAGAAGGCGGTTTTCAGGCCTTCCATCAATTTTGGCACACTGCCCTGAATGTCTTTAGTATCGAATTCCCACAGGCCCAGAGCCACGCCAAGGAAGGTACCGAAGATCCCGATGCTGGTCAGAATGGCAGGAGCCACCTCTGCAGTGCGTGACGAATAACGGAAAAGATGAAAAAACACCCCCAGCAACAGCACCAGAGAAATCAGGAGTAATGACCAGAGGGAAAATTGTTCCAGCATGCGTTTGCCACCCGAAGGTAAATAACAACTAAGTACAAGTGTCAGTTTAGTCGCTATTTTCGCTTTCGCCGGGTATTCGACCTTTGTCCCATTTACCACCAACAGGCCAATTTAGTGCCACATAACGCCTTTTCCTGCAAAGGCTGTCTTGGGAATAAGTGAAATTATTGAAAACTAAGAAAAAATGCTCTGTAAACAAATTTACATATGAGGTTTGCGAACAACTGTTTTTACTGGTTAGAATGCCCGCCTCACGTGCGAGTGAGTAGCCGCCTCGTGCGTTGGAAGTATGACAATACAGAAAAATAACGGCCATCCCGGCCACCCCTTTTTGAGGTACTGATATGACTACTACAATCTGGAGCCTGCTCCTCGTTGGTATGTTGGTCGCTCTGACTTACAAGCGTAGCTCGCTGAAAACTGCCGCCGCTGTGATGGCCGCTTTCACTGTTGCTGCATTCGTATTCAGCGCATCAACTGCTGTTTCTGTAATCGCTCTGATCGTTGCGGGCGCACTGGGTGTACTGAGCCTTGATGGTTTCCGTACTAACACTGTGACCAAGCCGATCTTCAACTTCTACAAGAAGATCCTCCCACAGATGTCCGAAACCGAGCGTACTGCTCTGGAAGCCGGTACTGTATGGTGGGATGGCGAGCTGTTCTCCGGTAAGCCTAACTGGCAGATGCTGCTGAACCACCCTAACCCGACTATTCCACAGAACGAACAGGACTTCCTGGACAACCAGGTTAAAACTCTGTGCTCTATGGTAGACGAGTGGGAAATCAGCCAGAACGGTGACCTCGCGAAGGAAATCTGGGAATACATCAAGAAAGAACGTTTCTTCTCTATGATCATTCCTGAGTCTTACGGCGGTCTGGGCTTCTCTGCACAGACTCAGTCTGCAGTTCTGCAGGCACTGACCGTATCAGGCGCTACTTTCTCTACTGTTGGTGTACCTAACTCTCTCGGCCCTGGTGAGCTGCTGCTGAAGTACGGTACTAAAGAACAGAAAGACCACTACCTGCCACGCCTGGCAGATGGTCGCGAAATCCCATGTTTCGGTCTGACTGGCCCACGCGCTGGTTCTGACGCAACTTCTCTTCCAGACGTTGGTGTTGTTTGTAAAGGCACTTGGGAAGGTAAAGAAGTTCTGGGTCTGAAACTGAACTTTGAAAAGCGTTACATCACTCTGGCTCCAGTTGCGACTGTAGTTGGTCTGGCGTTCCGTATGTTTGACCCTGAGGGTCTGCTGGGCGACAAGAAAGACATCGGTATTACCGTTGCTCTGCTGCCACGTCACCTGGAAGGTATGGACATCGGTAACCGTCACAAGCCTATCGGTTCTCCGTTCATGAACGGCCCGATCTTCGGTAAAGACGTGTTCATCCCACTGGACTTCATCATCGGTGGTGCCGAGATGGCGGGTCAGGGCTGGCGCATGTTGGTTGAGTGTCTGTCTGTTGGCCGTTGTATCACTCTGCCGAGCTCTGGTGCAGGTGGTGGTAAGTACTCTATCGCTGCTACTGGTGCATACGCTCGTATCCGTCGTCAGTTCAATGTGCCAATTGCTAAGCTGGAAGGTGTTCAGGAGCGCATCGCGCGTATCGCTGGTAACACTTACACCGCTGGCGCTGCTGCACGCGTAACTGCTATCGCGATCGACGAAGGTCACAAGCCTTCTGTTCCTTCTGCGATCCTGAAGTACAACCTGACTGAAATCGCTCGTCAGGTCGCTGTAGACACTATGGACGTACACGGTGGTAAAGCCATTATCCGTGGTCCTAAGAACTACGTTGAATCTGGTTACTCTTCTGTACCGGTTGCGATCACTGTAGAGGGTGCAAACATTCTGACCCGCTCTATGATCACCTTCGGTCAGGGTGCTATCCGTTGTCATCCATTCGTACTGCCAGAGATGGAAACTGCGAAAGCTGACGACCTGAAAGGCTTCGATAAGGCGCTGTTCGGTCACTTCGGTTTCATCTTCTCTAACATGAGCCGTGCAATGGTTCTGAACCTGACCAATGCTGCCTTCACTGGTGTGCCTGTGTCTGGTCCTACCAAGCAGTACTACAAGCAGCTGAACAAGTACGCCGCTTCTTTCGCAATCTGTGTAGACCTCGCAATGTCTACTCTGGGTGGTGAGCTGAAGTTCCGCGAACTGATCTCTGCTCGTCTGGCGGACATGGTTTCTAAGATGTACCTGGCCTCTATGGTTCTGAAGCACTGGGCTGACCAGGGTTCTCACAAAGAAGACCTGCCACTGGTTCAGTACTCTATCGAGAAACTGTTCTACGAGTTCGAAGAAGCACACGATGGCTTCCTGAAGAACCTGCCAGCACGTCCTGCGGCGTGGATGCTGCGTGCACTGACTATGCCTTTCGGCCGTCGTGCAGAAGCACCTAGCGACAAGCTGACTGCTAAAGTTGTTGACCTGGTTTCTTACCACACTGACACCCGTGAGCGTCTGATTCAGGGTATCTACCGTGAAGAGACTTACGGTACTGCGTACGACAATGGTCTGCGTAACCC
>JAYNJA010000022.1:0-13592 GCA_038109705.1 Thalassolituus sp.
ACCCTGCACTGCTGCGTCCGGGTCGTTTTGACCGTCAGGTGGTGGTTGGTCTTCCGGATATCCGTGGTCGTGAACAGATTCTTCAGGTTCATATGAAGAAGGCCCCAGTGTCTGACGATGTGAATGCGTCGCTGATTGCTCGTGGTACGCCAGGTTTCTCTGGTGCTGATCTGGCTAACCTGGTGAACGAAGCTGCTCTGTTTGCTGCACGTGCGAACCGTAGTGAAGGGTGCTGAGCGCAAAACCATGGTCATGTCTGAGAAAGAAAAAGAGAACACGGCATACCACGAAGCCGGACATGCGATTGTTGGTCGACTGGTGCCAGAGCATGACCCGGTCTACAAGGTATCTATTATTCCACGTGGTCGAGCGTTGGGTGTGACTATGTTCCTGCCAGAGGAAGACCGTCATTCCATCAGCAAACGCGGAATCGAGAGCAATATCTGTTCACTCTACGGTGGTCGTATCGCTGAAGAGCTGACACTGGGCAAAGACGGCGTTACCACCGGTGCCTCAAACGATATCGAGCGTGCGACGAAATATGCGCGTAACTATGTGACCAAATGGGGTCTGTCAGACAAGTTGGGTGCGCAGTTGTACTCAGAAGACGAGCAGAACGGTTACCTGGGTAGTTCGGGTGGTGGTCAGATGGCTCACCTGTCAGATGACACAGCTAAGACGATTGATTCTGAAGTGAAAGATCTGCTCGACCGTTGTTATCAGCGCGCAACTCAGATTCTGGTGGATAACCGCGAGAAGCTTGAGATGATGAAAGACGCTCTGATGGAATACGAGACAATCGACTCCCAACAGATTGATGACATCATGTCTGGCCGTACGCCACGCCCTCCAAAGGGTTGGGGGGATGGTTCTGGCCCGGGCGCTCCAGCAGAAACCAGTCAGGATATGGCTGGAGATGACGATGACAATGTCGTTGGCGAGCCTGCTGGTGGCGGTCACTGATACTGACTACTGAATAAACGGGGCCTGTTGTCACTCAGACTTCAGGCCCCGTCTGTTTTCTGGGTACTGCTCCGGATTACTTCCTCTGATTTCTGTAATAACCCTATGCTGGATTTCTCGTGAAACTTCTTTGTGGCAACCGATCTGTGGATCTGTCTTCGCCTGTCGTGATGGGCATTCTTAATGTGACTCCGGATTCGTTTTCTGACGGCGGGCGGTTTAATCGCCCGGATGTGGCGATTCGTCATACCGCAGAGATGCTGAACGCTGGTGCGGCTTTTATTGATGTGGGCGGAGAGTCTACGCGCCCTGGGGCAGCGCCTGTCAGTATTCAGGAAGAGCTGGACCGGGTGATTCCGGTTGTCAGCGCCATTGCTGCAGAGCTGGATGTTGCTATCTCAGTCGATACCAGTACTCCTGACGTTATTCGTGAGGCCGAGGGCGCGGGTGCTCACCTGATCAATGATGTACGAGCGTTGCGTCGCGAAGGTGCGCTTGAAGCCGCAGCAAAAACCGGCCTGCCGGTTTGTCTGATGCATATGCAGGGCGACCCTGACACGATGCAGAATAATCCGGTATACGATGACGTTATGCAGGAAGTACGGAATTTCTTAGGTGTACAGGCGGCGAGGGCGGTAGCGGCTGGTATTGCCAAAGAACAGATACTTCTCGATCCTGGTTTTGGTTTTGGTAAAACCAGAATCCACAATTACACGCTGCTGAATCGCCTGGAGCAAATTAACTCACTTGGTTATCCGTTGCTGACCGGGCTGTCCCGTAAGCGTATGATTGCGGATGTATTAAATGCCGATGATGATCGCGACGGCGCAAGTGCCGCAGCGGCAGTGGTTTGTGCAATGAAAGGTGCGCGTATTATTCGGGCGCACAATGTGAAAGCAACCTGGGATGCATTGCAGGTAGTGCGAGCAACAATGGACGAAGGTCATGAGTAGAAAATATTTTGGCACCGATGGTATCCGTGGACGGGTCGGTGAGGCACCAGTAACACCGGAATTTATTATGCGCCTGGGTTGGGCTGCCGGTAAGGTGTTTGCAGAGCGTGGTAAGAGCCGCATTCTGATTGGTAAAGATACCCGTATTTCTGGCTACATGTTTGAGTCGGCTCTGGAGGCTGGTCTATCAGCTGCAGGTGTGGATATTGGTCTTCTTGGTCCAATCCCAACACCAGGTATTGCATACCTTACCCGCACCTTCCGTGCCCAGGCAGGTATTGTGATCAGCGCATCGCATAACCCTTATTACGACAACGGTATCAAGTTCTTCTCGGCGGATGGCACCAAGCTGCCCGACGAAGTCGAACTTGAGATTGAACGTTATCTGGATCAGCCGATGACCTGTGTTGAATCCGATCAGCTGGGTAAAGCGGTTCGTATTAATGATGCCGCTGGTCGTTATATTGAATTCTGCAAAGGTACTGCGAACTCTCTTAATTTGCGTGGCCTTAAAGTCGTGCTGGATTGCAGCCACGGTGCGACTTATCAGATTGCACCGGCAGTATTCACAGAGCTCGGTGCGACAGTTATCAGTATTGGTAATAAACCAGATTGCCTGAACATCAACCGCGACTGTGGGTCGACTCACCCAGAAGCACTGCGGGCACGGGTATTGGAAGAAAAAGCGGACCGGGGTATCGCTATTGATGGCGACGGTGACCGCGTCATGATGGTTGATCATCAGGGCGAATTAGTCGATGGTGACCAGTTGCTGTTTATTGTTGCCAGCCATGCACATCAGCAGGGTCGCTTGAATGGCGGCGTTGTAGGTACTCAGATGAGTAACCTGGGACTTGAGCTTGCCCTGCGTGATCAGGGTATCGATTTTAAACGGGCAAAAGTTGGTGATCGTTACGTGATGCAAATGCTGGCAGAAAATGGCTGGCGTTACGGTGGTGAATCATCCGGCCATCTGCTGTGTCTGGATGCTAACTCCACCGGTGATGGCATTGTATCAGCGCTGCAGGTACTGGTTGCCCTGCGTGATACCGGTGTTGGTCTGCACGAGTGGCAGAAACGCATGAGTAAGATGCCGCAGACAATGATCAATGTCCGCCGTAGCCGTGATGCTGATGTGATGTCGCACCCGAGCATTATTGAAGCAGTCGCTGCGACGGAGAAAAAACTCGCAGATCGCGGTCGCGTCCTGCTGCGTCCATCGGGTACCGAGCCGTTAGTGCGGGTCATGGTTGAAGCAGAAGATCCGGCAGTGACTCAGCTGCTGGCACAGGAACTCGCTGAAACAGTAGAGAAGGCGTTGGCCTGAGGCTAGTCTGTCTTGTTTAAAGGGCGCATCTCGGCTAGTATCTGCGCTCTTTGAAATTCGGGGAAACACATGCGTCGCATATTAGTTGCTGGTAACTGGAAAATGAATGCATCAAAGGCTCAGACAGAGTCACTGGTTGCAGGCATTCTGGGTGCTGGAGAACTGTCTTGTGATGTTGCTGTTTTTCCGCCATCTGTCTACCTGACTCAGGCAATAAGCCTGGCTGAAGGTTCAACTCTGAACGTCGGTGCTCAGAATTGTTCTGATCAGGTAAGTGGCGCATTTACTGGCGAGATTTCGGCGGAAATGCTTGCAGATTGTGGCGCTCAGATGGTGATAGTTGGTCATTCAGAGCGACGGACGTTATATGGCGAAACCGATGAAGTCGTGCTCGCTAAAGTACGCCTGGCTCTTGAAAACGGCTTGAAAGCCGTCGTCTGTGTTGGTGAAACACTGGACGAGCGTAAAGGGGGTAAGGCGGAAGCTGTTGTCGGTACACAGCTGGCCCAACTTCTGAAAGAATTGTCTGATAGCGACTGGGAAAATGTCGTTATCGCGTACGAGCCTGTATGGGCAATCGGTACAGGTGAGACGGCAACACCGGAGCAGGCTCAGCAAATTCATGCCGCGATCCGCAGCATGCTGGCAGAGCGAAGTGTTGAAATCGCAGAGAGAACTCAGATTCTCTACGGAGGTAGTGTGAAAGCTGCAAATGCAGCTGAGCTGTTCTCACAGCCGGATATAGATGGTGGACTTGTTGGTGGGGCTTCCCTCGACGTCGCTGAATTTATTGGAATCTGCAGGGCATAAGGGCTCAGGTTTTCTATGGAACAAATTATTCTTATCGCACATATCGTACTTGCTGTGGGCATTATCGCCTTTGTTCTGATGCAGCAGGGTAAAGGCGCGGATGCTGGTGCATCGTTTGGCTCTGGTGCCTCTCAGACAGTTTTTGGTTCTGCTGGTTCAGCGAATTTTATGAGCCGTACTACTGCAATGTTAGCCACTGCATTCTTCGTTACCAGTCTTGGTCTGGCGATTTATGCCAAGCAGCATGCGTCTGGAATGGAAGAAACTGGTGTTCCTGTGCAAGAAATTACAGAAACACTTGAGCAGGACACACCTTTTGTGGAAGAATACGCGCCGTCTTCAGATGACGCGCCAGAACTCGACGCCTCTGCAACAGCGGATGAGCCTGTTCTGGAAACTACAGAAGAGACTACTAAGTAATTTCTTCTTTTGTGTGCGGATGTGGTGGAATTGGTAGACACGCCATCTTGAGGGGGTGGTGAGCAACGCTCGTGCGAGTTCGAGTCTCGCCATCCGCACCAACTTATTCAGGACGCCAGCTTCAGGCTGGCGCCAGGAAAAGCGAACCAGGTTCGCTTTTTTTATTGGTAGCGCATATAATGCCGCTGCTTATTTAAAAAGCCCCTCTCGTCAGGGGCTTTTTAGTAACTGGTCGTCCGTTTTTGGTGACTGAATCAAGGTGTCGGCAACGACTCCGGTCTGCAAAGGCAGTAGCGGACTGGGCACATGTTGCCCAGTTTTTGTTTGTGGCGGGAGCATTTCCCGGGAGAGTTAGAGTGGCAAAAGAAAGTCTGTTATCCGAAATGCTGGGCCCAGTGGTTGAATCCATGGGGTTCGTGTTCTGGGGACTTGAGTACATTCCTCAGGGCAAACATTCAACACTGCGCATCTTTATTGATCATGCAGACGGAATTACTGTTGATCACTGTGCGGCGGTCAGCCGTCAGTTAAGCAGTGTGCTGGACGTAGAAGATCCAATTTCGGGGGAATATGCCCTGGAAGTTTCATCGCCGGGTATGGACCGACCGATTTTTACTCTGGATCAGTACGCGTCATTAGCAGGAAATATTATCGACGTACGTTTACGCATGGCGTTTGACGGACGACGTAAATTTAAAGGCCGATTAATTGGTGTCGAGCAGGAAGATGTCGTAGTTCATGTAGATGACAACGAATATCTGCTGCCGGTAGAGCTGATTGAAAAGGCGAATGTTGTTCCACAATTCAAGGACTAAGGTTGCAGAGCGAGGCTAGAAGATGAGTAAAGAAATTCTCCTGGTCGCGGAAGCGGTTTCTAACGAGAAAGGCGTTTCCAGGGAAATTATTTTTCAGGCCATTGAGTCAGCATTAGCTGCCGCAGCGAAAAAACGCTACGAAGATGAAGAAGCCGACATTCGTGTTGATATCGATCGTAAAACCGGTGATTACGAGACGTTCCGCCGTTGGTTGGTTGTAAGTAACGATGTTGTTCCGGGCCTTGGCGATGAGCTGACGCTGGAAGAAGCACACGAAATTGATACCAATCTGCAGCCAGGCGATATCTACGAGATTCAGGTAGAGAATCCTGATTTCGGTCGCATTTCTGCGCAGGCAGCAAAGCAGATCATTGTACAGAAGGTTCGCGAAGCTGAGCGTGCTCAGGTTGTTGAACAGTATGAACATCGTTTGGGTGAGTTAATTGGCGGTACCGTCAAGAAAGTTACCCGCGACAATGTGATTGTTGATCTGGGTAATAATGCCGAAGCACTGATGCCGAAAGATCAGCTTATCGGTCGTGAGATTATGCGCATGGGCGAACGTGTTCGTGCGATTCTGTTTGATATCCGCCCGGAAAACCGTGGTCCACAGCTGATGCTGAGCCGCACAGTTCCTGCCATGCTGATTGAACTGTTCCGCATCGAAGTGCCGGAAATCTCTGAGGAAGTTATCGAGATTAAGGGCGCAGCTCGTGATCCGGGTTCGCGTGCAAAAATCGCCGTGAAATCAAACGATAAACGTATCGATCCGGTCGGTGCTTGTGTGGGTATGCGCGGTGCGCGTGTTCAGGCAGTCACCAACGAACTGGGTGGTAATGAACGTATTGATATCGTGCTCTGGGATGACAACCCGGCGCAGCTGGTAATCAATGCAATGGCTCCAGCTGAAGTGGCATCTATCGTCGTCGACGAAGAAACCAACACCATGGACGTGGCTGTAGCACAGGACAATCTGGCACAGGCCATTGGTCGTGGCGGTCAGAACGTTCGTCTGGCATCCGAGCTTACAGGCTGGGAAATCAATGTCATGACAGAAGAAGAAGCCGTTGAGAAGCAGAATGAAGAAGCGTCGGGCTTCATCGAGAGCTTCATGAACGCGCTGGATATCGATGAAGACTTCGCCACTCTGTTGGTTGAAGAAGGCTTCACGACCCTCGAAGAAATTGCATACGTTCCGATGGAAGAAATGCTCCAGATCGACGGTCTGGACGAAGATATTGTGAACGAGCTGCGTAACCGTGCGAAGGACGTACTCCTGACTCAGGCGATTGCCTCTGAAGAGAAGCTTGAAGCTGCTCAGCCAGCGGATGATCTTCTGGGTATGGATGGTATGGATAAACATCTGGCTCTGGTACTGGCCAGCATGGGCATCTGCACGATGGAAGATCTTGCTGAGCAGTCCATTGACGATCTGCTGGATGTTGAGGGTATGACCGAAGAGAAAGCGGGCGAGCTGATTATGACTGCCCGTAAGCCTTGGTTCGAAGGCACTGAATAAACACTCGCCCGGCATAGGAGAAACGTATGGCTGATGTAACGGTTAAAGAACTCGCCGACGTGGTAGGGACGAGCACAGATCGCCTGTTGTCCCAAATGAAAGAAGCGGGCCTGCCTCAGAAGAAAGAGACAGATTCCGTAAACGACGAGCAGAAACAATCTCTGCTCGCGTTCCTGAAAAAAAGCCACGGTGAGGCAGATGCTGAACCAACAAAAATCACCCTGAAACGGAAGGTTACCACGACCTTAAAAACCGGCCAGGGTGGTAAAAAGGCGGTAGCGATCGAAGTTCGTAAAAAACGTACTTACGTGAAGCGTGACGAGGTTGACCTGGCTGCGGAAAAAGCTCGCCAGGAAGAAGAGGCCCGTCTGGCTGCAGAAAAAGAAGCTGCGCTGAAAGCTAAGCAGGCTGCAGAAAAAGAAGCTGCAGAGAAAGCGGCTACAGAAGCTGCTTCCAAAACTGTCGAAACAGCACCAGCAGAAGAAAAAGCAGCTGCACCGGCTGTGAAACAGGACAAAAAGAAAGAGCCTGCTAAGAAGAAGGACGCGCCAAAGGCAACTCCGGAAGAAGATGCTGCTCAGAAGCGTGCTGAAGCTGAAGCTGCTCAGGCGCGTCAGGAAGATACTCGCAAAAAAGCGAAAACGCCGGAACGTAAGCGCAACGATCGCGATAGCCGTTTTGACGATAACGATGATAATCAGGGCGGTCGTCGCCGTCCGGGTGGTAAAGGCGGTAAGCTGAAAGCTAAAGGACGTTCGAATAAGTCGAACGATCACGCATTCACTAAGCCAACTGCACCGGTGATCCGCGAAGTTGAACTGCCAGAAGCGATTACCGTCGGTGATCTCGCTGCGAAAATGGCGGTGAAAGCCGGTGAAGTGATCAAAGAGCTGATGAAAATGGGCGTTATGGCGACCATTAACCAGACTCTGGATCAGGACACTGCGTCGCTGGTCGTTGAAGAAATGGGTCATAAGGTTTCGAAGCTGATCGCTGATAACCAGCTTGAGCAGGACGTCACCGAATCTGTGACATATAGCAGCGAAGAGCAGCCTCGTGCTCCGGTTGTGACTGTGATGGGTCACGTTGACCACGGTAAAACCTCTCTGCTCGACTACATCCGTAGCTCGCGCGTTGCTTCTGGCGAAGCGGGCGGTATTACCCAGCATATTGGTGCGTACCACGTAGAAACAGAGCGTGGCATGGTGTCCTTCCTGGATACCCCTGGACACGCGGCCTTTACTGCAATGCGTGCCCGTGGTGCTCAGGCAACTGACGTTGTAATCCTTGTGGTTGCTGCGGATGACGGTGTAATGCCGCAGACTGAAGAAGCGGTACAACACGCGAAATCAGCCGGTGTTCCGTTAGTAGTTGCTGTAAACAAGATGGATAAAGAATCTGCGGATCCGGATCGTGTTAAAAACGAACTTTCTGCTCGCGATGTGATTCCGGAAGACTGGGGCGGTGACGTGCCATTCATTCCAGTATCTGCAAAAACCGGTCTGGGTATTGATGAACTGCTTGAAGCGGTACTGCTGCAGGCAGAGCTGCTTGAGCTGAAAGCACACTTTGTAGGTCCTGGTCAGGGTGTTGTTGTTGAATCACGTCTTGATAAAGGTCGCGGTCCGGTTGCAACGCTGCTGGTTCAGAACGGTACTCTGAAAAAAGGCGATATCGTTCTGGCAGGTACCTGCTACGGTCGTGCTCGTGCGCTGCTTGATGAAAATGGTCAGCAGGTTGAGTCTGCAGGTCCGTCGATTCCGGTAGAAATTCTGGGTATCAATGGCACGCCTGACGCTGGTGACAACTTCATGGTTGTAGAAAGCGAGAAAAAAGCACGTGAAGTGGCTGAATTCCGCGAAACCAAGCTGAAAGAACAGCACCAGCAGCGCCAGCAGGCGGCGAAACTGGATGCTCTGTTCGCAGGTATGACTGAAGGTGATGTAGCGTCACTGAACGTTGTTGTTAAGACCGACGTTCGAGGTTCTCTCGAAGCTATCGTGTCTTCTCTGCAGAAACTGGCTACTGACGAAGTTAAAGTGAATGTGGTTGCTTCAGGTGTTGGTGGTATCACTGAAACTGATGCGACTCTGGCTGTTGCTGCCAGCGCTGTTGTGTTCGGCTTTAATGTTCGTGCCGACAACGCCGCTAAACGCGTCGTTGAGAATAACGGCGTCGATATGCGCTACTACAGCGTTATCTATGACCTGATCGATGACGTAAAACAGGCAATGGCTGGTCTTCTGGCGCCTGAGTTGCGCGAAGAGATCGTCGGTATTGCTGAAGTACGTGATGTATTCAAGTCACCAAAATTCGGCCAGATTGCTGGCTGTATGGTGACCGAAGGTACGGTGTACCGTAACAAGAAGATTCGCGTACTGCGTGACAACGTAGTGATCTATGAAGGTGAACTGGAATCCTTGCGTCGTTTCAAAGACGACGTTCAGGAAGTTCGTCAGAGCACCGAATGTGGTATCGGCGTGAAGAACTATCAGGACGTTCGCCCAGGCGACCAGATCGAAGTCTTCGACGTCAAAGAAGTTGCCCGTACGCTGTAATAACGTACGCGCAGACTGATAAACCAAAGCCCGGATCCGTCCGGGCTTTGGTGTCTCTGGAGAAAAGAGAATGCCAAAAGAATACAGCCGCACCTCCCGTCTGGGAGAGCAGATCAAGCGCGAAGTCGCGCAGATGATTCAGTTTGAAATGAAAAACCCAAAACTGGGCATGGTGACACTGAACCAGGTAAAGGTGGCTAAGGATCTCGGTTACGCCGACATCTATTTCACTGTAATGGGCGCGAAGGGTGAAACTGACGAGGAAATCCGCAAGAACACGACCAAGCTTCTCAATGAAGCCGCGGGTTACCTGCGTTCGGAGTTGGCGAAAATCCTACGTACCCGCATTACGCCACAACTGCGCTTTCACTACGATGAAACGCTGGAGCGTGGTCATTTCCTGACTGGTCTGATCAAGCAGGCGCGTAGCGAAGACGACGCCCGTCACGCTGATGATACGGCCTCAACTGATGGCGAAGGCGACCGTCAGGACTGATATGGCTCGTAAGAAAAAAGGCCGGGACATTACCGGCATTCTGGTGGTGAATAAACCACTGGGACTCAGTTCTAATAAGGTATTGCAGCGGGTGAAACGCCTGTTCAACGCCAACAAAGCAGGGCACACCGGTGCCCTTGATCCTGAAGCGAGCGGTGTCTTACCCATCTGTCTGGGTGAGGCGACTAAGTTTTCTCAGCTATTGCTTGATTCTGATAAGGGCTATCGCACTACGGCTTTTCTCGGTCAGGTGCGCAGCACCGGTGACAAAGAAGGCGAGATCCTGGAAGAGCGCCCAGTACCTGCATTTGATGAAGCACGTATCGAAACTTTGCTTGAAGACTTTCGCGGTGATGTTGAGCAGGTACCGCCGATGTTCTCCGCGCTGAAGATGAATGGCAAGCCTCTCTACGAGCTCGCGCGCCAGGGCATGTCGCAGGAAGAAATGCGGGCCGTGGCTGAGAAAAAGCGTCGGGTCATTCAGATTCATGAGCTCATTCTTAAAGGCTACACTGATACCAGCTTGGATCTGAGCGTGCGTTGCTCGAAAGGCACTTATATCCGTACTCTCGTTGAAGACATTGGCGAAGCGCTGGGGAGTGGTGCCTTTGTGCAGGATCTTCACCGTACGCATTCCGGCCCCTACAACGAAAATATGTCGCATACACTGGACGAGCTTGAAGCTCTGGCTGATGAATGTGGCGATGATAAAAGTGCGCTGGATTCGCTGCTGATGCCTGCAGAAACGGCCTTGCCGGACTACTGGCCCAAGGTTGAGCTGAGTTTCTCAGAGGCCGCGCGGATGCTGCAGGGACAAGCAATAAGTACTGGCCTGAATGATAGTCCTTCTGTACAATTGTGGGCCGTTGAATCTGACGTTCGTGTTCTGACTGGTATCGGTTACATAGAAAACGGCGTTATCCGCTCTCAGCGGTTGCTGCAGGTAGACCTGCCATCCTGAGCCGGAAGATTTAGCCGTCACCGTCGGTGACAACGCATGCCACTGTAAATGTGCACGGTGGTGATGTGATTTTAAGCACATTGAACGGAGTTATGAAAATGGCACTGTCTGCTGAAAAGAAAGCTGAACTGGTAAAAGAGTTTCAAACTGCTGAAGGCGATACTGGTTCCCCTGAAGTACAGGTTGCACTGCTGACTTACAACATCAACGGTCTGCAGGATCACTTCAAGGCGAACAAGAAAGATCACCACTCACGTCGTGGTCTGATTCGCATGGTTAACCAGCGTCGTAAGCTGCTGGACTACCTGAAAGGCAAAGATGCTAACCGCTACCTTGAGCTGATCAAGAAGCTGGGTCTGCGTCGCTAAGCAGTACGATAAGAGCCGCCTTTGCGGCTCTTATTTTTTGCACTTCTCATATCTCTCAATGAACCGTCCTGCGAACGCTGTGGTGCCAACCCCTCGATAATTCTGTCCGAGGTGGTGCTTCTAACCATTTATCTTCTCTCGGGTTGTATCGAAAGAAGGTCAATGCTTAGAAGCACCTGCAGTCGCGTAGGTAACTAAACGAAAAAATAAGGAAAGCATTAATGAGCAATATTCCTGTTGCTAAGACAAAAACCTTCGAATTCGGCGGCCAGACCGTCACTCTCGAAACTGGTCGTATCGCCCGTCAGGCGGATGGTGCGGTCCTCGCGACTATCGGTAAAACTCAGGTTCTGGCAACTGTTGTTGCTGCTAAGAGCACCAAGCCAGGCCAGGATTTCTTCCCGCTGTCTGTTCACTACCAGGAAAAAATGTACGCCGCTGGCCGTATCCCTGGTGGTTACCTGAAGCGTGAAGGTCGTCCATCTGAGAAAGAAACTCTGACTTCACGTCTGATCGACCGTCCTATCCGCCCTCTGTTCCCGGAAGGCTTCCTGAACGAAGTTCAGGTAATTCCAACCGTAATGGCATCTGAGAAAGGTGTGGATCCTGATATCTGTGCCATGATCGCTGTATCTGCAGCGCTGGCAGTGTCTGGTGTTCCTTTCAACGGTCCTATCGGTGCGGCCCGTGTTGGTTTCACTGACGAAGACGGCTACATGCTGAACCCAACTGACGCTCAGCTGGCTGACTCTCTGCTGGACATGGTTGTTGCCGGTACTAAAGACGCAGTTCTGATGGTTGAATCAGAAGCTGACGAGCTGACCGAAGACGAAATGCTGGGTGCGGTTCTGTTCGCACACAAAGGTTTCCAGAGCGCGATCACTGCCATCAACGAGTGGACCGAAGAACTCGGCGTACAGCGTTGGGACTGGACTGCGCCAGAGCAGAACAAGCCTCTGTACGAAGCAGTAAAAGCAGAAACTGCGGCTGCCATTGGCGACGCGTACACCATCTCTGACAAGATGGCTCGTTACGGAAAACTGGACGAGATCAAAGCTGCTGCGGTTGAAAAACTGGTGGCTGCTGAAGGCGAAGAAGGCTTCAGCAAAGACGAAGTTGTTGAGATGATTGGCGAACTGAAGTACGAAGTAGTACGTCAGCGCGTCATCGACGGTGCTCCACGTATCGACGGCCGTGACAACGATACCGTTCGTCCTCTGACCATCGAAACCGGTGTTCTGAAGACTACTCACGGTTCTGCGATCTTCACCCGTGGTGAAACCCAGGCCATCGTTGCGACCACTCTGGGTTCTACCCGTGATGCGCAGATGATCGACTTCCTGCACGGTACTCAGACTGATCCGTTCCTGTTCCACTACAACTTCCCTCCATTCTCTGTCGGTGAAGCTGGTCGTATGGGTTCTCCAGGTCGTCGTGAGATTGGTCACGGTCGTCTGGCCCGTCGTGGTGTTCAGGCTATGATGCCGACTCAGGAAGAATTCCCGTACACCGTTCGTGTGGTTTCTGAAATCACCGAATCCAACGGTTCGTCTTCGATGGCGTCTGTGTGTGGTGCTTCGCTCGCCATGATGGCCGCAGGGGTGCCGCTCTCGGCGCCGGTTGCTGGTATCGCTATGGGTCTGGTGAAAGAAGGCGACAAGTTTGCGGTACTGACCGACATTCTGGGTGACGAAGATCACCTGGGTGACATGGACTTTAAAGTAGCCGGTACTGACGAAGGTATCACTGCACTGCAGATGGATATCAAGATCGAAGGTATTACTGAAGAGATCATGGAAATCGCTCTGGAAAAAGCCAAGGCCGCGCGTCTGAGCATCCTGAACGACATGAACAAAGTGATCGCAGAACCTCGTAAAGAGCTGTCTGAGAACGCACCTACCATGACGACCATGAAGATTGCTTCAGACAAGATTCGTGACGTGATTGGTAAAGGTGGCGCGACCATCCGTGACATCACCGAGAAGACCGGTGCTTCTGTTGATATCAACGATGATGGCGAGATCAAAATCTTCGCGACTGACAAAGCCAGCGCAGATGCGGCTAAGTCAATGATCGAAGGCATCACTGCGGACATCGAAGTGGGTGTTACCTACGAAGGTAAAGTCAGCAAGATCGTTGACTTCGGTGCTTTCATTACCGTACTGCCGGGCAAAGACGGCCTGCTGCACATCTCTCAGATCAGCGAAGATCGTGTTGAAAACGTATCTGATTTCCTCACAGAAGGTCAGATGGTTAAAGTACACGTGATGGATGTTGATCCGAAAGGTCGTGTGAAGCTGACCATGAAAGGTGTTGAGCAGTAAGTTCTGCCCTGCGCCCTGAAAATAGCCGCTCATTGAGCGGCTTTGTTTACCTGTTTTTACGCGAGCGCTGGTATTGAC
>JAYNJA010000022.1:13602-21730 GCA_038109705.1 Thalassolituus sp.
CGCACGACCTCCAGCTGACACCGCACACTCACCACGCCGCCCCTAGAGCGGCTCATTTATATTGAGCTCCTGCGGCGCTACTTTTGGTGTCAGGCGAGAACGCCCTCCAGATCTTCACCGTCACGGACTTTAAATTCGCGAACATCAATGGGCGCTGATTGAATCTGAATCAGCTGGCGGTTGCCCTGTACGCCATCCATGCGCCAGTGTCCCATACGCACGTTATCGAGCAGGGCAACGTCGCCTTTTTTCCAGTCCATCAGGTGCGCTTCAGCAAAAATCGTGCGGAATAATGTCAGTTGCTCTTCTTCACTCCAGCCGAGTGATTCGCCGTCATCATTAATTATGTCCCAGAACATGTTCAGCGCGTCAGCGGTAGAGTCGGTGGTGAGTTCGCCGCGACCAGTGAATATTTCCTGGGCGGCTTTCAGAACCTGTGGATTTGCGTTTCGGGCGAAGGCCCAAGGCTGCACGGCAATATCGTCGCTACCCGGAATTACGCACGCGGCTGGGCAGGGGCTACCTTTAATTAAGGCATAGCCATCATCGCGCATTTCGTAGTCCATTGGGCTCAGTTTCAGCAGCAGGCGGTCGATCAGACCGAGCTTCTGTGAACTGGTGTATTTGTACTCATTCCAGCCTTCGCGCATTTTTTGCTGTAATGATGCAGGCAGGCGATTGTATACCGAAGAAAAATCGGCCATGCCTGTTTCTGCGCGCTCAAGCCCTGGCTGCTCGCAATAGAGTGCCAGGAATCGCGACCGGCGAATCAGACCACCACCTTCAACGTGCGGCCCCTGTACTGAGTTTTCTACCGGCCCAAGCTGCACCGTCGAACTGCCCAGGTAGCGGCGGTAGTCGCCAGCACCAAAGATTCTTTCCGACCACGCACGCAACCAGTTAGCGACCGCTTTCGGGGTCCCTTTACTGTTGAACGCATTCCAGGCGTTAAGCTGCAGAGTGTCTTCTACAAAGTCTTCAAAATGATCGACACCGACAGGCTTGAAGTCACGGAATACGACGGCACCCTGCGTTTGCAGGCGCTCCATCAGGGCATCATGGTGTTGATTAATCAGTTCTTCCAGGCGGCTGGCATCCGCAGAAGTTGCTGGAGTGAAAACATCTATGAAGGGTGTCAGGGCATGATGATGAAAGCCCGACAGATTAATTACATGCGCCATAACAAATCCATGTGAGTGGAAAATCCCGACGGCAAAATTACCTCTTTTCCGGACACGAGAATGGCTTGCTATGTAACCTTACAGGCCGCTGATGTTTTAGATTGTTAATTCGGTGTAAGTAGGGCCATAAATTTCTATAGAAGGCCTGATAAGACTAATAAATATGTAGTATCAGGTCTTCATTGGTAAGTCGCTGGAGAAATGTCGTTCGCAGTTAGTCGTTCGGAGAGGGTGTGGGCGGATCGGGGCGAGCAGGAAAGCCGGATCTCAGCGGCGAGCGCTGAGATCCTCGAGGTGTTGTCGGAGTTTGCGATCAGAACAGTTCTTCCTGAATCAGTGAGAACAGGTTCAGACTACCGCGGTTACCCACGACGTTATCGGTCACATAGAGGACGTAGGTACCAGCAACACCGTTAGCGGCAGCGCTGTATTGTCCTGCGGTACCGGATACACCAGTGCGGGTCATTGCGGTCTGGCGTCCGTCAGGGCCTACCAGTACAACGCTCAGCTCATTATGGTTGTTGTGATTGATCGTAACATTCACACTGCCATTGCGGCCGTCGTTACCCACAATCATCGGGATCTGTGTGGTTCCCGGACGGCTGAATACCCACCAGTAGCGGTAAGCATCATTCAGACTGATATTAACGTTACCGCCATAAGTGACGCTTTCCCAGACCGGTTCTGGCTCTGGTTCAGAAGGTACTTCAGGTTCTGGAGCAGGCGTTGCGCCGCCGGTAACTTCCAGCAGAGCGGCGTGCGCATCTACGAGGCCGGTACCACAACCATTACAGCTTCCCGCAAACGGTCTGGCCGTGCGTTTGAGTACGTCTTCAATATCTGACGGTGAGAGGTCTGGGTTGGCAGAGCGAAGCAGTGCGACAACACCAGCAACCTGTGGCGCAGCCATCGAGGTGCCCTGGTATTTTGCATAGGTAGCGCCCTGACGCCCCTGGCTACCACTGTCGATTGTACTGAGAATGCCATCACCATTACCGCCACCCGGAGCGGCTACGTCGACCACGTTGCCATAGTTAGAGTAGCTGGCGCGGGCACCATCGACGCCGACAGAGGCCACAGTAATCACGTTATTGCAGTTGGCTGGTACTGAGCCTGATGCATCGACGTTTTCATTACCCGCTGCAACCACGACCACGGAGCCCACCGCGGTTGCTGAGTTAATTGCATCCTGCATGAAACCCGGGCAACCGCCGCCGCCGCCGAGAGACAGGTTGATGACGTCGGCAGGGTTGTTATTCAGAGGCAGGCCACTGACGGGCAGGCCAGCCGCCCAGATCACGCCGTCGGCGATGTCTGAAAGGGAGCCACCACAGCTGCCAAGTACACGTACAGGAACGTGACGGGCATCCGGCGCAACACCCGCAATGCCACTGCCATTGTCGGTGACAGCATTGGCAATTCCGGCGACATGGGAACCGTGCCAGGATGAGTTGCTGGTATAGCCACACTGCCAGTAGGTGGTGTAGTCGCCTTCGTCGATGGCATTGCTGTCGCGGCCATTACCATCGCGAGCTGCGCTTGAACTACTGATCATGTCAAAGCCTGCAAGGCGGTTAGCATCCAGGTCCGGGTGTGGCACGTAGCCAGTGTCTGCGACTGCGATCACTGCGCCGGCACCGGTGCTTATGTCCCAGGCGTTCAGTGCATTGATGCCTGCGACATCACTGAACAGGCCCCATTGCTGTGCCAGATAGCCATCATTAGGGACCATCTGTGCAGTCACATGAATATCTTCTTCGATTGCTTCAATGAGGTTTAAGCGGAGCAGAGTGCTGACCAGACGGCTTTTATCTGCATCAGGCAGATTGATGACCCAACGGCGTTGATCTGCCATACGACGTTTTACAGATAGCTGTGGCAGCCATTGACGGAATTTCTCTCCAGCATCGTTATCTGCGCTGCGGGTAGTTACAACATACTGAGCAGCGTGAGACGAGACGGTAGTAGCAGCCAGAATGGCTGCGGCCAGATAGGGCAGCTTCTTCATTATGATCGTCCTTTGTTTTTATTATTGTGGATTTCTCCTTTGCTCAGTATTTCTGATTTCTTTCAGCAAAAACAGACACACTACAGGCCAGCCGCTGTCTTTCCAGTCCGGGCATTTTTATGGCCAACTGATGGCCTGAAGGCACTATTTCCGGACATAACTCACATCCCGGTCTCTTTCCTGTCTGGTTTTTTGCCAGTTGCGGTCAATTGCTACTAAACTGACTATGTAGTCAGCCAGCCCCTGTTCGGGCAGAAAATAACAATCAGGTTGATACTGATATGAAAAACGCCTCAAAACCCTGGTTACTGGGCAGTATGTTGTTGTTACCGGGTCTGGTTATCGCGGTGGGTCTGCAGCTTACCGGTAATCCGATGATTTCTGATAACGAGGGAGCGATTCGCGGTCTCTCGCTTCTGCCTGCGCCCTCTGCAGGTACCGCCGACCTGTTCAGCGGTGCCCCCAACGACGACTGGAATGAATCTCTGTTCCCGTCTTCCGCGACTGTCAGTGAAGAATTCGTCAGGGGAGGAATTCCTGCACGCCTGACATTGCAGGTCAGTAAATACCGTTATCGCCGGAATGATGTTGTAACTGCGAGAACGTTATTAGCTATGGACATGGAACAGGCGCCAAGGGGCATTCATCTGTCCGCAGCACTAACCACTCGCCAGGGTAACTTTGTCGCCGACGTTAGCCCTGAGAAGTGGCAGGCCACAGAAACAGGTATTCTTGGGCGTATTTCTGCACAGCCTGATGACTCCTGGCCCAAGGATTTACGCCTCGTGATTACTATGAAGGCGCCGGATATGTTGCCTGCGACAGTAGCTACAGATATTGAACTGTTTTCTCCGAAGGCGACGGTTCACCGCGTCGGGACGCCGTACGAAGATAAGGGGGATTGGGTTATTCCCCTTGAGGTGGATGTCTATGTTCCCGGCATTCTGGTCGTCTCTGCGCAACTTACCGAGGACAGCGGTAATCTTATCGGTCATTTGCATAGTCGCAGTCGGGTGACAGATCACGGCATTCTGGAGTTACGCCTGCGTCGTGATCTGCTTGACCCTGAACACTATGATCAGAATTTGATTCTCAGTGATATCTCGGTACGGCATATCGCTGATTCTTTAAATGCTGAACTGGGGTGGGGTGACAGTGAGCGAGCACATTTTGTATTGCCACCTTTGAATAAGATCTCTGGACATTAATATCCGGCCTGTCGGACTTTCAGGGTAACTCTGGCAAGTTACTCAGGCGTATATATCTAACAGGCTGCCACGGCGGTCGTCCTGTTTCAGAGTGTCTACCTGAGTGTATAGACCGGTAGGTCCATTATGTGTCTGCTGTTGAGCGCGACGTTCTGATGCTAGCCATTCCAGTGTCTCATTATCGGGGACTGCAGGTATGTACTCAGCCTGTGCATTTGCACCTGCATTGCGCTGGTTGGTCTGATTCGTTGCTTTCTGTTCATTCTGCGTGCGTGCACTACCTCTGCTCTCAGAATCCTGAGACCAGCCAGTGGGGATAGGTGTAATTACAGAAGACGGAATCATAGTCTGAGTTTAGCACCAGAACGCTCAGTCGGGCAGGCGGATCACGCCCTGCATGTAATGATATGTCTTGCCGGCGATAGATACGCTGCTCTCATTCACGCTCAGGTCGATATCGCCGCCACGGGAAGAGCACTGGCGTGCAGTCAGTGTTGTCTTATTTAACTTTTCCGCCCATAGAGGAGCAAGAGAACAGAAAGAGGAGCCGGTGACCGGATCTTCATCAATCCCCTGAGCAGGTGCAAAGAAGCGGCTGATAAAGTCTTTGCCCAGGGTGTTCTTATCTGTTGTCACCGCAAGGGCGAAGCATTCAAGGGCTCTCATCGCAGCAAAATCCGGGGTGCAGTTGAGGACCGCGTCTTCATTTTCAAGTACGGCAATCAGATCCCGGGATTGATGCAGGCTGACGATCTTCTGACCAAGAATCTTCTCGACTTTATTAAGCAAGCGTTTGCCACTGACGGTCTCTGGCGCACGGGCAGGAAAGTTCAGTTCATACCTGACGTCGTCTTCATCTGCGCGAACAGCGACACTGATCTCACCGACCTGGCAGGTCATAGGGATAACGTCACGCTGATCGTTCAGTATCTGATGAATAACGTGCGCTGTTGCCAATGTGGCGTGACCACACAGGTCGACCTCTGTACTGGGGGTAAACCAACGGAGGTGATAGCGGTTATCGTCAGTTGTGACAAAAAAGGTGGTCTCGGACAGGTTGTTTTCTGCGGCAATTGCCTGCATCTGCTCGTCACTTAACCACTCGCGCAGAGGAATGACTGCAGCAGGATTACCGCTGTATAGACGGCTGTCTTCGCGGATAAAGGCGTCTATCTGAAAAATAGGTAGGTCCATGCTGCGCTCTTTGCTCGTATTCCGTAGATCTGAAAGCGCAGCATGCTAGCACGCTGGTAGTGTTGTGTCCCTGTTTGATATGGCGCGTCAGTCCTTCTCCAGCAGGGCAATATCCAGATACTCCGGTACTTCAGTGCGCCAGTCTAACGTATCTTTCAGGTGGCGGCGTAGGGCGTCTGCGGCTGCGGGTTCACCGTGGGTAATGAAGACTTTGCGTGGCTTTCCTGGCATTTTCTTCAGCCATTCGGTTATTTCGCCATAATCCGCATGGCTGGATAGCGCATCAAGGTTAGCTACTTCGGCTCTTACCGGGATGTACTGCCCATGGATTTTCACCTGACGGGCATCGTGAGTCAGTGCATCACCCCGAGTGCCAGCGGCCTGATATCCGAGGAACAGAATGCTGTTACGTGGTTCTGGCAGTAATGATTTAAGGTGGTGCAGAACCCGCCCACCACTGGCCATGCCACTGGCGGAGATAATTACTGCAGGGTATTTGCGCTGATTCAGCTCAATAGACTCTTCGACAGTTTTCACGTAGTGAGTCATTTCATCTATTTTCTCGCACTCTTCACGACTGAGGCGGTGCTTTTCATGGTGGTCGAAGAATAACTCAGTGGCTTTTATGGCCATCGGGCTGTTCAAATATACCGGCATATGCGGAATACGGTTTTCGTCACGTAACTTGCGCAGAATATGCAGTATTAGCTGGGCTCGCCCAACGGCAAAAGAAGGCATTAATACGATACCACCGCGCGCAGCGGTACGGTTGATAATACCGGCAATGGTCTGCTCTGGATCGATTGTTTCATGGAGCCGGTCCCCGTAGGTGGATTCCAGCACCAGATAATCAGTGGCAGGCAGCGGCATTGGTGGATACATGATTAAGTCGTCGCTACGACCGACATCTCCGCTGAAAGTAAGGCTCTGGCCCTGATATTCGAGGCGAATCGCAGAGGCTCCAAGGATATGTCCGACTGGAAAGAAACGCGCCGTCATTCCGCCTGGTAATTCCAACGCTTCATCTGCGCTGACGCTGCGGAATTGTTTGAGCACTTTATGCGCATCTTCCTCCGTGTAGAGAGGTTCAGCCGGTTCGTGTTTCGAAAACTTCTTTTTATTGGCATAGCGTGCGTCTTCTTCCTGCAGGAATCCTGCATCGGGAAGAAGGACCTTACAGAGATCCCGGGTCGCTGGGGTGCAGTAGATGTGCTTGCGGAAGCCCCGCTTCATCAGCGCTGGCAGATAACCACTGTGATCAATATGTGCATGAGTCAGTAATACTGCATCAACCTCAGATGCTTCAAATGGCAGGTCGGCCCAATTACGGTGACGGACATTTTTAATTCCCTGAAACAGACCGCAGTCGATCAGGATTCGGTTGCGACCATACTTCACCAGATATTTTGAGCCGGTAACCGTACCGGTAGCACCAATAAACTGGATCTGGAAGGGTGAATGCATATGACTACTCCGTTCTGAGCCTGTTGCGTTAAGGCAAATACAGCATACTGTGATGCCCACTCATCTTCGTTGACGTAAGACAATGAGTTTCACTCTGTGCTGCAGGTAGACTGAGCACTTCGATTAAAAAGGCCAGAATGAATATGACCACAGATCCGGATTACCTGTATCTGCGACGTTTAGGTATAGATACCCACCAGGAGCCGGTGGTGTATATGCGACGCGATTGCCATGTTGCTGTATCGGAAGGATTCTTTGCGCAGAGCCGCATCCGCGTCAGTACCCATGTCGGTAGCATTACTGCGACCCTGGTTCTGGTCTGTTCTGATCTTCTGTCTCATGAGGAGGCCGGGTTGTCTGAAGCTGCGTGGCATCATCTGGGCGAGCCGGTTGATGGTTGTGAGGCGCATTTCAGCCATGCCGTACCGGTAGAGTCTATGTCTGTGGTGCGCGGAAAATTATACGGCCAGAAATTTACTACCGAATCGGCAGCTGCCGTAATCGATGATATCCGTCATGGCCGTTATAGCGATATTCAGCTTGCGGCTTATGTCACGGCCTGTGCCGGAGACAACCTCGATATTGATGAAACCATCGCGGTTACCCGTGCCATGGTGAACGTCGGGGAATCGATTCAATGGGACAGCGATGTGGTTATGGATAAACACTGCGTCGGTGGCTTGCCGGGTAACCGTACTACTCCCATTGTCGTCGCCATTGTGGCGGCGAATGGTCTGGTAATGCCAAAGACATCCAGTCGTGCCATTACCTCGCCAGCCGGCACTGCCGATACGATGGAAGTCATGACCCGCGTCGATCTCAGTTTTAGTGATATGAAACGGGTGGTGGCGGAGCAGGGAGCGTGTCTGGCCTGGGGGGGCTCGGTGAGTCTCAGCCCGGCCGATGATTTGATCATTCGCGTGGAGCGCGCACTGGATCTGGATAGTGAAGGCCAGTTGGTCGCTTCCGTTATCTCGAAGAAGGTTGCCGCCGGTTCTAAGCAGGTGCTGCTGGATATTCCTGTTGGCCCTACAGCAAAAGTACGTAGTCGTGAAAAAGCCAGACATCTGAGC
>JAYNJA010000023.1:0-19674 GCA_038109705.1 Thalassolituus sp.
TGATGTCTTCCGTCGCTTGTTGCGTTTTTCCGGCAAGGTTGCGTACTTCATCCGCGACTACCGCAAAACCACGACCTTGCTCGCCGGCACGTGCGGCCTCAATGGCAGCGTTCAGGGCCAGCAGGTTAGTTTGCTCTGCGATGCCTTTAATAACATCCAGCAGAGATACGATCCCCGTGGTTTCCTGCTCGAGTTCACGAATAACGGCAGCCGAATTGCTGACGCTGCCTGCCAGGGCGGCAATTTCAGTCACGGAGTTTTTAAATTGCCCTGAGATCTCACGAAGATGTTCTTCGGCACTGCGTGCATCGTCAGCAACTTCGGTAGTCGAGCGACTGACTTCATCAATCGCCAGTTCCATTTCGTTATTGGCGTGGGTTACGCGTTCAAGCTCGCCAACAAAGTGAGCGGTTGTCTGCTGGCTCTGATGGGCTCCTGATTCGACGCGTTCAGATGTGGCAGATACTTCCCGGGTAACATTTTTAATGTCAGAAACCAGCCCCTGCATACTATCCAGAAACTGATTGAAACTTTTGGCCGTAGTGCCAATTTCGTCTTTCCCTTCAACCGGTAGACGATATGTCAGGTCACCTTCCCCTCGTGCCAGATGATCCAGGGCGATGGTCATACGTTTCAGCGGCAACATAATCAGTGGTGGCAGCAGGATGACTGTGGCAATAATAATTACAAAAGAGACGCCTGCCATAAGTAACAGGCTGGTATTCGCTGATTCGTGCATCGCCACGCTTTTTACATACAGCTCTGCAGCGCCATTACTCAGATTCTCGCCAACCTGATCAAGAATCTCGCGCATGGCTTCAAATTCGTCGTTCAGTGCGCCCATACTGCTGGCAGTGGCTGCGCTGGTACTGATGCGGCCTGACTTTACGTCACTGACCAGCTTTTCTGACTTTGGTCGCCACTCGCGGAAAGCTGCCAGAAACTGCCGGGCTTTCAAGCGGGTGCCTTCATCGACATTAATCTGGGTGACCGCAGTCAGGCGATCTTCGACCTGCTGCAGGTTCTCGCTGTGCTGTTTGTAGAGATCGTCACTGGTCTCACCGAGTGCGATGGTGCGCTCGGCTACTTGAGCCTGATACAAATCGCGGTCGGCATTCAGGGTCTTGTCGAGGGCCGGGGTATAAACGCCTTCAATCAGGCTACTGGTAGCCGCTGCACTGCGGATGGTATACACCTCAAACGCAGACAGAATGACCAATAGGGCACCGACCAGAATCAGGGGGATTCTGAGCTTGTGCGATAAACTGAGGTCAGACCAGTTCATGATGTACTCCAGGATAGGGGCTATCCTTTCAGCCTAGCTCATGAAAACTGGTCCGCCACAGCAATATTGATTAGCGAGGCGGGTCAACCGCCAGTGCGGTGCTGGTGTTTACCCGGAACCAGCCAGCGATACTGTGACGGTTGAAGCTTCCTGGAAGCACTTCATGGGGAAATTCTTCTGACAGGAAAATTACCAGCCGGTTGAACACGGGTGCAATGGTTTCACGTTCAGTATCTGCCTCATCGTATATTCTGAGCTCTCCGCCCTGGCCTGGCTGCCAGTCTGGGTTCAGGTAGTAGACTGTGCTCAGTACACGATTTGACTGCCCTCTGAATGCATCCAGATGCTTTTTATAGGATTGGCCCGGTGCGTAGTGGGCAAAGTGACTCTCGTACGAGAACAGCCCTAATAACAGCTCCTGATTCATTCGCAGACGCAGCTTTTCCATCGCAGTAATCCAACCAGCTTCGGATTTCTCACTGTATTCCAGCCAGTGAATCGAGTCCTGACGGACGCGGGTTGCCAGCATGTGGTCAGAGCCACGGCCAATACCTGCTTCGGTCATTTCTCCTTGTTCCCGCAATGACACGACGCGTTTATGTAGTGCATTTGCCAGAGGTAAAGGCAGGGCGTTATCAATAACGATATAGCCCGGGCCGCGTAATTCTGTTGCCACCTGCGCAAATAAGGCGTTACAGCGGTCGTCTTGTGCAGTGGGGCTTGCGGGGAATGTGCTCATCGGGCTGTCCTGAAAGTGAGCGGGGCTTATACAGCCTGCAGCAATTTCAGGTACAGCAAGAAAAACTCATCGTCAGGATGAAGGTTTCAGCTTAGTAATGTGTACGCCGCCAGTGCAAAGAAAATCAGCGAGGTAATCCAGCGAGCAGCGTTTAATGGCAGACGCTGCATCAGGGCCTGGCCCCAGATGATGACCGGCACATTAGCCAGTAGCATGCCCAGAGTCGTACCTGCAGTTACCCAGAAAAAGCTCTGGAACTCGGCGGCCAGAAGAACAGTCGCGACTTGAGTTTTATCGCCGATTTCGGCCAGAAAAAAGAGCGCCGTCGTGGCGAAGAATGCGCCCCAGTGTGAGTAGGTGTTTTCGCCATCGTCTTCTTTATCCGGGATAAGCACCCATAGCGCCATCAGTACGAAGGAGCCTGCGAGAATATAGTTGGCCGTATCACCTGATAGCCAGCCCTCCATATTCTGGCCGAGCCAGATGCCGCCAGCGGACGACAGGCCATGATTGGCCAGCGTGGCGACCAGAATGCCAGCAATAATTGCCCATTTGTTGCGAAAACGCGTAATCAGAAGAAGGGATAAAAGTTGTGTTTTGTCGCCGATTTCGGCCACGGTAACAGCCAGCGTCGATGCCAGAAACGGTGACGCAGCAAGGTCAGATACATCAAACATAATAAAACTCCGGGCGATAAAAACACATGAGATAACTCTGCAGCATCGCCCAGCGACTGCAGTGTTATCTCAGGTCTCATCAATCCCGATTGCCATCCGCCGGGGCGGTGGCTTAAAGGACGCCTGCACCATGAACTTGAGGTTCAATTATGTTGATACAGGCACTTAGTGCGAGGTCTCAGCTGTTGTTACAGCGAGGCCAGTGGAAGCAGATTACTCCCCCAAGACAAAACCAATGATAACAGCCCTTGTCTGAACGATAAATATTATTCGTTTTACGCTGTGTTCCAGCAGTGGAATCATTCGCGAAAGATTAACGCTTACCAGTAAATACAAGAGGGCTAACCGCCGGTGCTTACCGAATCATTCCAGGACCTGTTAAAAATTCTCGTACGCAGCCCCGCGGTGGTCGGTGCGGAACATTCATTTTTCCGTGTTCTTCAGCGTGCACTGGAAGAGCGTGGCGCACATGTGACCTGGTACGAAGGCTTGCTGGTGGCGCAGGGCCGCCGCCCGGATACCCTGATGTTTTCGGCCCATATCGACCGCCATGGCCTGATCTGTACTGGTCCCAATGAATTCCAGTACGCGGCGTTTGTGTCAGGCGGTCGCTCTGATCTGCTAGGCAACTCGGTATCAGAAGAACTGATGCAGCTGATCGTTGATCGTTTTGGCGACGAGCAGGTATACGCCTACGAGCCATGGTCGGGTATGTACCGTGGACGCGGCAGCATTCAGAAGACTTATATCTGTCCGCATCGTAACAACCTGATATTCGAGCTTGAGGGCATGAGTCATCTGGTTGCGGGTACGCCTGTGGCGTTTCAGGATGACCTGCGTATTACTGCAGACAGTCTGACAGGTCAGCTCGATAACGTATTAACCGCCGCCATGCTGGTGCATATGTTTGAGCTGGGCTTTGAAGGTACCGCCTTCTTTACCGCTCAGGAAGAAGCCGGCCGTAGCTGGCGTTACCTGCTGGAATGGTTCCGTCGTTTCGGTGGTTCAACTAACCAGCTGGTGGTGGTGGATACCAGTCCTTTCCCGGATATCGCAGCCGCCCGCGAACAGACGCTGGTACTGCGCCATCGCGACGCCAACGCTGAATTTAATAGTGATATGACCGCACAACTGGCCGCGACCTGCGATGAACTGGGTATTACTTACCAGTACAAAGACAGCTACATCAACGAGCAGAATGAAAAGCTGCGTGCAGCTGGCCAACCGGAAAAATCGCTGGGCTCGACCGAGATGGGACGCATTATTGCAGCATCTGGTGGGCTGGTAGATGGTACTACGCTGCAAATCCCGACGACGGGCTATCACACTATGGATGAAAGTGCCTCGCGGTTCGCATGTGAGTCCTTCCTTCATGTACTCTGTCGCCTTGCTGGCATACAGGAACCGAAATGAACCTTCCGTCACCGGATCTTAATGAGCAGGCAGATAACTGCCTGCTCATCGCCTTAGGCGACGAGCTGTCGCCACACTGGCTGGTTTACGAAGTGCATAGGGATTTTCTCTCTGCACCGCGCACCTTTGCTGTGTTCAGGCTGTTTTCGGATTACGACTTTGAATGGCTTGGTGATGAATTTACCGAAGGGCTGGCGTGCCTGTGCGCAGAAGAAAATCACTGGCGTATCAGTCTGCCAAGGCTGCGCTTTGAATTCTGGGGCGAGGTGGAATACATGCAGACATGTTATGGCGCAGCGTCTGCGACAGAAGCTCTGGTCAGGGTTATGACTCCGGACTGATGTCTGCCAGGTCTTCGCTTACGGCGTCGTCCGGATCACCGCTCACATCATCAACCCGGTCGTTCATCTCTGCAATAACGTCACCAATCTGACCGGCTGGGCGGATAATATGAAATCCATACCGACTTTTTACCGGGCCAATCCACGGGCTGCTGCCGTCGTACTTTGCCAGAGCTTCATAAATCTCTTCGGGTAAGTCATCCACATCCTGATTGCCGGCAAAACCCTGATTCTTGCCTGACGGGCAGGCGGAATGCTCGGCTGCGAGATCTTCAAAGCGCGCACCTAATCCCAGCTCATTTAACACGTCGTCGGCGAGCAGCGGGCTTTTAAGCAGAATATGATGGAATGGAATAGTGGTCACCGGAAGCCTCCGTTAATTGCCGGGTGCTTCCAGTATAGACCAGCCGTAGCGGCTGGCAGCTGTACTTATAACTCAGTACTTAGAACTCAGTACTCGGAACTCAGTACTTACTTAATGCCAGCCGGCTGCAGCTTGTGCAACGCGAGCAACTGGCCGGAGATAATCGACAGCAGGCAGAAGCTCAGGAACCACCAGAACCCCGTCAGCAGGTCTGCTTCAATTTTTGCTGTAGCTTCGGCGGTTAAGAAAGCCACCAGAATACCGACAACAAAAACATCCACCATTGACCACTTGCTTACCGCCGCAACAATGCGCCAGCGCAGCTCGGTAGGCCAGAGCCAGGTGAACAGAATCATCAGCCCCTTCAGAACCGGAATCACCACCGAAAACGTCACGATCAATACTGCAACAAGTGCGTAGCCCTGATCGTACAGTGACGTCACGGTTTCCCAGATTGAGCGGGTTTCGTTAAAGATATCCGCCTTCAGGCCAAACATATTCATGCTCGCCTTAATCGTCATGATCGGTTCATGAATACCCGGCCAGAGTACCACATAGCTGGCGATGGCCAGCAGCAGACCAAGACGTTGTGCCCAGGTCGATACTGCCCAGCTGTTCAGCACACGGCTCATGCTTTTGCCTTCAGCGGGAACTCATCAAAGGTAATGTTCTCAGTACCTTCGCGCAGAACACGACGCAGGTTGTGGTGGTTATCCACCTCAGGTGTCGCCAGAACGTCACGGTAGTGTTCGCCGAACAGACGCAGAGTCGTTTCTTTATCCAGTTCCAGCAGCTGGCTGAGTGCAAATACCTTAGCGCTGCCCTGATTCTGGTCTGCGCCATTGATCACGCCACCGTTGTTGAAGCCAGTGGCGGTGAAGTCATACCACTCTTCGATAAAAGCCAGAGTCGTTGCAAATACGTGCTCGTCGGTCGCAACAGAAGCAAGGAAAGTGTCTTTAGCAGTAGTGAAATCAGTCATGGTGAACCCCCAGAAAAAAGAGCCGACAAGCTAACAGAAAGCGGCAGAGGGTTCTATGCCCAAACAGGTCGCAAAGAGCGAGAGAAAGCAATGGGCGACCTAATGAATTCTGACCCGGCGTGCATGGGTAAAACGCTTATCCCAATACTCCGAGGTGAGATACGAGACCATGACGCCGCGGCTCGTTGACGCGTGCAGAAACTTATTATCTTCAATGTAAATGCCGACATGGCGGGTGTTGATACCGGTGTCGAAAAATACCAGATCGCCAGAACGCAGGTGTCGCCGCGAAACCGGTACGCCTTTCGTTTGCTGCTGTTTGGTCGAGCGAGGCAGGGCGGTACCGAACTCATCACGAAAGGTCAGGTACACCAGCCCTGAACAATCGAGACCACTCGCAGACAGGCCGCCGAGACGATAAGGCGTGCCTTTCCATTGCTCATATTCTTTGTACAGGCGTGAGCGAACGTCGGGATTCTCGATCCCGTTGTTTTGGTGGCTTCCGGGCAATGCCTGAAACCCAGAGCAGGCAGACAACACAAGCGAAAACATGAACAATGCGCCGGACCATAAGACCCGTCTATACATAGTAATCACGGCTCCTCTCCACATGGTGTCTATCAGTCTTGTCGGTCATAACACCCCATACCCTACCAGATCTTTGCAAAACACAGACACTGCGTTGATATTTCGTGAACATTTGCGCGCTAACTTAATCGGATAACAGTGATTAACGAGAGCAAGCCGATGAATAAGAACAACCTCATACTGAGACGCCAGCTACTGAAAAACGTCGGGCTGGGTATGGCTGCCATACCGCTGGTCGGCCTGATTGGTTGTGCTGGCGAAGGTCTGGAAGATGATCTTACAGAGGATTCAGGCTCTGATGATTCCAGTAGCTCGGATTCCAGTTCAGACAGCAGCTCGGATAACAGCTCGAATAGCACCCAATGGCTCGCGGGTGGCACCGCCGCCATGTTGGCAACGTTTCCGCCAGAAAGCGACCCATTCGCTACCGGGCTTGGGAATCTCTGCCAGATCACTGAAGCCTTTACTATCGGCCCGTGCTTCTTTGATGTGTCTGACGACCGCGACGACATCTCAGAAGGGCAGGACGGCGTACCCATGACTCTGGCTCTGAAATTGGTGGATAACAACTGCCTGCCAATCACCGGAGCACAGATAGAAGTCTGGTGGTGCAATGCCGAAGGTATTTACTCTGGCGATAACTCAGACGCCAGTGGCAATGTCAGCCGCTTCAGCAGTGGCTTCTGTACCGGTAATGATTCTGAAGCCCTATCTGCGCGTTGGTTCCGGGGCGTAAAAACCACAGACAGTGACGGTAACGTCTACTTTAAAGCCTGCTTCCCGGGCTGGTACCCAAGTCGCACCACACACATTCACTTCCGCATCGTACTTAACGGTACTCAACAGTTAGTGTCGCAGTTCTGCTTCGAAGATGACCTGGCTAACGACATCTACCTCAATCATTCTGACTACACTGGCCAGAGCAAAGACACCAGTAACAGCCGCGATACGGTGTTTCCGTCGAATGATTACGAAGACTACGAATTTGAAGTTGAACAGCAGTGGGATGGCTCAATGCTGGCGTACAAAGCGATTCAGGTTGATGTTAATTAATAAAAAAAACGGCGCTGATGCGCCGTTTTTTCTGGCTGGCATAAGGTACTGCCAGCAATCACACTAAAGTAACAGGTGCCGGATATCAGCGACCGTACTTCGCCGTAATCGTCGTGCTACCCAGACTGTTCGCATTCACCATATAACCAATCAGAGCGGCACTGGCATCTTTTGGCAGATCCAGTGACTCTGTCGAAAGCGCATGCACAGTAAAGATATAACGGTGAGCTTTATCGCCAACCGGCGGACAGGCACCACCAAAGCCATAGGTACCAAAGTCAGAGCGGCCATGCACTGCACCGTCAGGCAGGTTTTCGCCACCGACCATGCCGGCGTTGGTTGGCAGGGAGGTCACATCTGCAGACAGGTTATACACAATCCAGTGCCACCAACCGGAGCCGGTAGGAGCATCCGGATCGTAAGCCGTAACAGCAAAGCTCTTCGTGCCCTCTGGCGCGTTCTTCCAACTCAGCTCTGGTGAAATATTCTCGCCTTCACAGCCAAAGCCTTTAAATACCTGAGTATTGGCCAGACGGTCACCTTGCTTAAAGGTATCGCTGCTGACTTTAAATGCATCTGCAAAGGCACTGGTTGTTGTGAATGCCAGTGTTGACGCCAGAGCAGCGACTTTTAATGTGTTACGCATAATCAGTTGTCTCCCTGATGTAGATTAAGAGCGATCACTCAGCGATCAGCTTTTCATACACTTCTACCGGCGTGGTCGAAACCGTAATTAATTCACTGATAAAGCCGATTACGGCATCACCCCAGATGTCGTTGTGACCGTCCATTAATTCTTTGTCGACAACGATATTCATGTACGGGTTCCGCGCAGTGGTGCGGGATTTGGTTTTTAAATCCACCGTGGTGTAGATATCCGGCTTGCTATTGTCATGGGCAGACCAGTCAAAATAGGCACGTTCCAGGTTAAACGTCTCTGGTGATTCAGCACCTGCAGGGTCAAGACGGTGGGTCAGGAAAGGCTCATAGTGGCCGACGGTATTGCGGTCAGCTTTGCCCTGAGAATATTCCGTCGCAACAGGGTTACCCGGCTTAGGGCACACGTGCGTATCTACAGTGCGGTGGCTTTCAAACATAGTCGAGAAAATACGACCCGCAGGGAAGGCCCACTTAGTCGCATAATCAGTTTCAGAGGTCAGGATCGCCAGCTTTGGCAGTTGTCCCGGAAAATACCCACGGCACTGCACCTGAGACAACTCCTGCAGTGACGCAAAGCGCATAGCCTCAAACGCCGGGTTCATCAGAATCACCATATCGCCAAAGCCCTGAGCGGTTGACGAAAAGTTCTTACCACGGCGGGAATCAATAAAGCGGTCCGTCAGGATTTTCTGCAGTGAGCTATACACGACTGCACCACCAAAGCTGTGGCCAATCACGACTAAACGGCTGGTGGATTGTGGCTCACCATCTTTAAAGGTATTACGTACATTCACCAACTCTTCGAGGCGGAGCAGGGCTTCGGTTACGCCTTTACGACCAACCTCATGGGCCGTTGCTTTACGCCCCCAGAAGGTCGTGTGATTAATCACCGGAATAGAAATCGAATCACCGCGCCAGCCGATATACACACCCAGTACCGGGCGGCGGTCGCGGTTGTGCTTGCTGCTCAGCATGGCCTCAGAGGCTGATACTTTCTCCAGCATCTCGCGGAACTCCTGAATGTTACCGTCTTCAGGTTTCGCGCTATGGTGCCAGCCATGTACAAAGGTCAGAACGATCACATCCTGCTTGCCGGCAAACTCAAGATAGCGGTCGATAACAGAATCCTGCTGCTTGCGTTGCCATAGCTGCCCCTGATCATCGTATTCAATAAAACCGAGACGATACTCAGTATCTTCGCCGGTATTGCTGACCTGCAGTGCGCTGGATTTGCAGTCGCCTTCTTTCTGATAAGTACACTCATCAGTAAGCTGGCTGCGATAAATACCGTTGTGGCTGCAGGCCGCCGTCAGTGCGGCAGCGGCAACAACTAAAAGAAGTTTTCGGAACATGGTGACTCCCTTCACAGGATGTTAATCAGAATACTGCCCGACAGCTTACACGAATCGGGCGGGTGGGCTCTAATGATGGGGAAGGGAGTAAGAGTGGTTGGCGCTAACTGACCAGAGCAAAGCGGAGATTGCTGTTGCAATACTCAGATCGCGCTTTCAACATGACGCTTAAAGTTATTCAGAATCGCCTGCCAACCGTCACGCTGCTGTTCTTCTGAGTGCTCCGTCTCGGCATCAAACGTCACCGTAACCACTACACATTTTGTGGCTTCAGCAGTACCAGCTCCATCAGTATCGGCACCTTCACTGAACGTCACCTGTACAGCACGATCACCAAACGAATACTCGATCAGCTCATGCTCAATCACCTGGGTGTAGGTACCGGCGAAATCAAAGCCAAAACTGCCGTCTTTAGCCTCCATGCGGGAGCAGAATTCACCACCCACTCTAAGATCAACCGTCGCCGAGGTGGTGTGCCAGTCATCGGATGCGGCGTTCCACTGCATGATATCGGCAGGGGTGGTATAGGCGGACCAGACCTTGGCAAGTGGGGCCATAACGGAAACTTCGACGATGATTTTCATGTTGGTGATCTCAGATCCAGATATCATTTTCAGCGGTTAACTCACCGCCGCTATTGCCCGTGTTCACAACACCCTTAGGCTCGACCAGCATAACCTGCACCAGCCCTTTAGCAAACGGCTTATGTTCAACGCCCTTGGGGATAACAAACATCTCACCGCGGTTCAGCGTGACGGCTCCATCGCGAAACTCAATCAATAGCTCGCCCTCGATCACGATAAACACTTCATCGGTGTCTTCGTGCTGATGCCAGACAAACTCACCTTCGCCTTTAGCGAGTTTAAACTGGTAGTCGTTCATTTCTGCAATGACGCGGGGAGACCACTGTTCGTCAAACATTGATAGTTTGTTCTTGATGTTGATGGCCTGGTAGTTCATTCCTCATCCTTATAAGAACTGACAGAAACAGGTTTGCACGCATTTATTCCGATATTCCTCATCAGCATCACTTGCACTGCCATTATAACAGTAGGCCAGGAAGCCAGTTGGAAATACTGGTTTCAAGCCAAACCGGATAGCCCAGAATTCCGAATACCAGGCCCCAGAAAGAACCGAACCATACAGGGTTTTCTTTGATGCCATGTTTGGGCCAGATGACACCGCGACCCGGAGTCAAAATAACGGCTAGCAGTAATACCACTTCTACCAGCAACCAACTAGAGCATAGGGCGCAAAGAATACAGATCGATACTGCCGTTATTACTGATGATCTGGCTGGTAGTACCATCTTATTGATTCTCAGTCACATAATGCGGGCAGCGCTGTTATCTCTTTTGGTGTGAAAGACGAAGCGAAATTACTTGAGTTCAATACTGCCATCTTTGCTTTGTTTATATATTGAATATGGAAGGAAAATAGTGTCAAAAATTGCAGAAAGTCCAATGTCGGAGAAATACAGAACACCCTTGAACTGCTTCGAAGGCTCGGTTGTTTTAGTGTTAATTTTGCAAATATCATAGCTTACTCCACTATAAACCCTCGGCAAGGATGAGCAGTTCGTTCGGTAACTATTTAATCCATACTTAATTTCTTCATCACTCTGCGATAAAGTCCGGTATGAGCCGCAGCCTGAAAGTACCAATGTATTAATTATTATTAATACAAAAACGGTTATCGATTTTTTTCCTGAAATATGCACTGTCCATCCTCGTGACATCTTTGCTAAATAACAATAGGCTGGTTTAGATTCTGGTCTTCTTTTTGGTGGCTTCCCATGCATGCCATTGTTATACGTTTTGTAGCTGCTTAAGCTGCACACCAGCTTCGTTCACCCACGCAGTAAGGCCATTAGCACTACCACCATGAATTGTAGCTGCCGCCGAGCTTGGACTAGTGAATTCAACGTCTTTTGTGAAAATATAGGCGCCATCTTTTTCTAATAAAGCGCCATCTTCAATAAGTTTGTTGCGCTGAACAAGTACACTCGGCCACTTTTGAGCCGATGCACGCTCCTCCAATACTGCCTGGGACCCCTTTAAGACCACTATCCCATTTGGGGTCAAATACCCAGATGCGGTTAGACCTTTAATATTGCAATTTAGAATATCTTCTTTTTGCTTGGCGGAAGCAGTAGAGGACGACTTATCAAGGAACGCCTCAACACTTAGAACGGGTAGTATTTGTTGCATCTTCTCTAAAAAAACTTCCATATCTTCTCGATCAGACTCTGGCAGCCTCGCTCCACTGCCTTGGCTATTCATCACTATTGCTCGCTCAGTTGCGCGAGCAATATCAATTAACCTACCTTCTAGGTACTTAATGTGAGCCTTGGTAAGATTCTCATCTTTTGTCACAAAGAAGGTAATGTTATTCCAAAAGTCCTTTGAAAGATGTGACTTTACTCTATCCTTTATGCACTCAGCTTCGCCAATATAGATTGCGCTTTTGTCTGTTTCAGGATCGGTCCCTGTTAAGAAATACACACCTGAACCTAGAGACTCTTCACGCTCTAGTACTTTATCAAATTCGCTCCTCGGCCCTGATACAGCCTTTCCTGTCCAATTTGACAATTCAACAGTACGTAATCTTTTTGGATCGCCATACGCGAGAAACATTTTCAAAGTTGCTGTTGGCACGAATTCTCCTTACGTATAACAGTTTATTCGTGAGCGTGCGCGTTTTGCCGCCTAGCTTCCTTTCGATGATTCGAGCATAAACCCCTGTCACCACTATGAAAAGTGTCTGAGGCGACGCCTCCTGCCGGTGTGAAAGTGTGCGTGCGCGTTTACATACCAGCGCTATCTTTACATTTGGCACATTATCACGCCAGGCTTGATCGTAACTATCTGATTTATATATGTTATTTCTTACTGATAGATCACAAACCGTGCCTCGGAATTGCACGTTCGTTATGTAAAAGGTCGTGCAAACGCGCACACTTTTGTGGGTATTGCCAAGTGTACTGTTTGGATATACAGTATTTTGTCATGAGCATGGTTAACTGAAAACGTGGTCCTGTATTCAGGTCTGGAGTCGGTCATGAGTGACGCTATCCGTAAGGTTTTGCATATTGATTGTGATTGCTTCTTTGCTGCGGTAGAGATGCGTGAGCAGCCACATCTTCGTGATGTACCCATCGCAATTGGCGGCGAGTCGGATCGTCGTGGTGTGATTGCGACCTGTAATTATAAGGCTCGTGAGTTTGGTGTGCGTTCGGCAATGGCCACCGCAACGGCCCGCCGCTTGTGCCCGGATCTTGTTCTGGTGCGTGGGCGTATGGAGTTGTACCGCGAGGTGTCGTCTCAGGTAATGGCTATTCTGCGTGAGTATTCGCCAGTGCTTGAGCAGGTGTCCGTCGATGAAGCTTACCTCGAGCTGGAGTCTGATCAGCATGCTGCTGCGATTGCTGAGGCGATTCGTGAGCGGGTTCAGCGCGAGTTAGGTATCACGGTGTCGGTCGGTGGTGCGCCCAATAAGTTTCTGGCTAAGGTCGCGAGCGACTGGAATAAACCAAATGGTCAGATGATGATTCCTCCTGCGGAGGTTGATGCGTTTGTCAGGGCGTTACCGGTGGGACGTATTCCTGGTGTTGGCCCGGCTTTTCAGACCCGGTTAAAAGCTTTGGGTATCGAGACATGTGAAGATGCCCGTGGATGGGATCTCAAAGAGCTGATCCGTCGTTTTGGGCGCTCGGGTGTACTGTTGTTTCAGCGTAGTCGTGGTCAGGATAACCGGCCGTTGTCGCTTGAGCGTGAGCGAAAATCTGTGAGTGTTGAGCGCACGTATGCTCAGGATAAAACCCAACATCAGGAGTGTATTGCCGAGGTGGCTGCCTTGTATGAGCGTTGGCAGGAGCGGGTAAGTCGCACACCCTGGAAGCCAGAGGCTTTAGCGCCTTTTGTGAAAGTGAAGTTTGCCGATTTTACTCAAACGACCCTGGCGGATATTCAGGAGACGGCGACCCCGGAGGGGTTTGTCAGGCTGTTGTCGCAGGCATTGCAGCGTGAAGATAAACCGGTGCGGCTGCTTGGTATTGGTGGTCGCTTTCCGCAGGTCAGTGAGCAGCAGCTTTCTCTTTTTGATTAAGCTCTGCGGTTTAACTGAGCTCTGCGATTTAACTGAGCCCAGGGATTTTATCAGAAGCCGCTGATCAGGTTGTGAAACATACCCATCGGGAACATCAGAATAGAGCCGTAGCTCAGTACCAGGCCAAGGAATGCGCCTACCATAACATCGGTCGGGTAGTGCATACCCAGAATAACGCGTGACAGGGCCACCAGAAAGGCGAATGGCACAACGATGTAGGCCAGCGGTGGAAATGCCCAGGTGAAGAGTACGGCAAAATTTACAGCATTCATGGTGTGGCCAGACGGAAAGCTGTATTTATCGAGCGGTGCGGTGTGGGCGTGAATATCCGGGAAGGATATAAACGGGCGCTTGCGGACTAAACGATTTTTTAACTGGCTGTAGATCAGAATACACAGCAGGCCGGTAACGGTAATGTGGCCAAGTTTCTCAAGGCCTTGCATGCCTGCCAGTAGTGGCAGAGCTATCGCCAGTGTGTACCAGAATACACCATCGCCTAAGCGACTGATGCCTTTAAACAGCAGGCGTATGGTGCGCTGGTGCCCCATACGATTGAGGCGTTGACACAGGCTGAGTTCAAAGTGATCCGCTTTGCGGAACAGAAACTCGGCTCTTGCTTCCCGTTGCTTGATTACGTCCATCGGTATTTACCTCTTTGATGACTCCGTTCTGCGCATCGTTCAGGTGCTGCAGAAACTCGTCGACAATACTTGTCCATGAAATGGTGGTGGCTTTTTCGCGTGCGGCGCTGCGTAGTTTTTTCAGAAGGTTAGGACGTTCGCTGAGTGACATGGCAGCGCGGATAAATGCCTGTTCGTCGCCGAATGGTGCGAGCATGGCGCTTTCTTCATGGCGTGTGTGTTCGTGTGCGGCGGCGTAATCGAAGCTGACGACGCCTAAGCCACTGGCGAGTGCCTCGGTAACGACATTGCCGAAGGTGTCTGTCAGGCTCGGAAACAGAAAGATATCGCCGCTGGCGTAATAGCGGGCGAGTGCCTCACCGCGCTGAATGCCGGCGCTGATAACATCCGGATGACGCTGGCGGATACTTTCTAGTTCAGGGCCGTCACCTACCAGTACCAGGCGGATATTCTGGTCTTGTGTGCGCAGTTCTTCGTAAGTACGCACGACGAGTTGCAGATTCTTCTCTGCAGCGATGCGGCCAACGTAAAGCAGTACTGGTGTGTCATCGCTGACGCCCCAGCTTTTACGCAGGTTGGTGTCACGATGTGCCGGTGAAAAGTGCTGGCTGTCGACACCGCGTGCCATGACTTTAACGCGCTCGAAGCCGTGGCTGAGCAGTTCATTGGCTTGTTGCTGTGTCGGTACCAGAGTGGCGGCGGTATTGTTGTGGAACCAACGCAGGTAGCGGTAACCGAGGTTTTCCAGCAGCCCCAGACGGTAGTGTTTGCCGTACTGATGGAAGTTTGTGTGAAAGCCACTGACAACGCCGATGTCGAGTTTGTCGGCGACTTTGCGTGCAATCCATCCCAGTGGCCCTTCGGTGGCAACATAAATTGCTTCGGGCTGAAATTCACGGATGGCGGTTTTTACACGGCGAAAATAGGGTAGGCCAAATTTGAGTTCCGGGTATCCTGGAAGTGGCAGGCCCGGTAGTGTCAGAGTGTGTTCATCGCCGGTGTCGTTTTTGTTCTGTTTCGGACGGATGATCTGAACCTGTATGCCACACCCGCGCATGCCAGCAACCAGCGGTGAAAGGGTGTGGGCAACGCCGTTCACTTCCGGAGCATATGTTTCTGTCACTATGGTGATGCGTGATAGTTCAGCGCTCATTCTCTCTGCCTTTTTTAACCTACAGGACTACTTTGCAGGTGGGCGATGACAGAAATGTTGCAGAGTGGTGAAGCTATGATGACGCCCGGAGATTTATTTTAAATCGATCCGGGCGGGAGAGTGGCTCTTGCCTTACTTACCTTCGCGGCTTTTCCCTTACTTACCCTCTCGGCTTTTCCCTTACTTACCTTCCCGGTAATAGGAAGGCGCGTTCTGAGTCCAGCGGCGGAAAGCTTTACGGAAGTTAGATGGGTCGCTGTAGCCTACTAAGGCGGCAATTTCTTCAATCGGCAGATTAGAGCTGCGCAGATATTCGATCGCCATTTCTTTGCGCACTTCATCGAGGATGCGCTGGTAGGAGGTACCTACGTCCTGCAGGCTGCGGCTCAGTGTGCGGGTTGAAGTAGCAAGCTGGCTGGCGACGTCGTCGACTGGTGGGAAGTGCCCAGGATTACTCAGCAGGATACGACGCACTTTGGCGATGATGCCTTCTTTTGGCCCCATGCGGGCCAGGATCTCTTCGCACTGGCTCTCTGCCATCGCCGCTGTCGCTTTGTCGGCCATCACCAGTTTGAAATCGAGAACTTCGTTATCTACCAGGAATTCAGTACGAGGCTGGTCGAACAGAATAGGGCAGTCGAAGAATTCTTTGTAACGCTCGGCGTACTCGGGCTCTGGATGATTAAGGTGTACTTCTAATGGCTGAGCTTCGTAGCGGCCAGTCAGGAAGCGCGCCAGAGTCGAGAAGGCGGCAACAAACACGTCGCAGATCATGCGATAGATGTGTTCGAAAGGTATATGGCTGGTCAGGCGTACGGCTGATTTATCACCGAGGTTCATTACCTCGAAGGTGAAAGCCGGGTCTACCAGTGTGTGGTATTTAATACCTAACTGAAGCGCACTGCGCAGGTCGGCGCAGCTCAGAATAGCGTAGCCAAGCATACCGAACTGGTTGATGTTGATCGCCGCACCAAGGTCCAGGCCAACGCTGTCGTCCGGGTAGTGACGTATCAGGTTTTCAGCCAGAAACAGTAATTGTTGGTACGTCAGGCGGGTCGACGGGTCTTCCAGTACTTCCGGATTGATACCTGTATTTTTTAGCAGGTCGTCCCGGCTGATGCCTTTGTCGATTCCGACTTTCAGCATGGTTGCCGGAATATTCACCGGAACCAGTGGGTCTGTAAGACTCCAGGTGCCTCTGATCATTGGATATCCAGTCTTATTGTTATGCTGCCAGCGTGTTTGACAGGCGTTGCGGGTTTACCCCATTCCGGTCCTATTATGTCACAGAATGGTTGCCAGCGTGTTAGATACTGCCAATACGATACTATAAACAGGGCATTTAACGCCATATCACAATGTAACCAAATGTATCAGTTATTGCGGAATTTACGGCGGTGCGTACTCAGATAGCGCCCGAATTCGGTGAGTTGGCTGCTGCGGTGGTGTGACATGAGTTCGAGCACAACCTTGTTGACCCGTGGGTGCTGCTTTGAGGCGAAAAACCAGGCCAGATCAGGCCGACCGGCCAGCCCCTGTGTTTGCAGGGCCGGGAAGCCGCACTGCTGAAACAGCTCAACCAGGGCATCCGCAGAGTCGCGATGCATAAGGAACCACCAGTAGCGGCTACGGATGCGTTCCAGTGGTTCGCTTTTGACGGCTTCAATCGTGAAGTTGGCCGGAATAGTGATATCGCGCTGCTTCCGGATTGCGTGCTGAATAAATGGCAGCAGTGCAGTGGTCAGTTCTGCGTTTTCGCAATACATGCGGCCATCCCATTCCCGGTGGGTCACAGGGATGCTGTGGCCGAATTCCCGTACTGCAAGGTCGAAAGCATCTTCGCTTTCGTATTCTTCAAGGTCAGATTGTGCCTGGGCCATTTCAGGTAAGGTGCTGAAATCGCTAGGAATTCCGCTAGCGCCTATCAATTTCTGCACTGAAACATGGCGCTTGATGTGTTTGCCAATCACCAGATGGCCAAGGTCTTTTACCAGCGGTTGCCACAGAGGCTGTACGCCCTGAAATTGGTTGGCAGCATCGTTGGCACTGCTCCTCAGGTTGAACCAGTCGTCAGCGTTGCAGCTGAGTGGGTTCAGTGCGGGATATTCAGGCATGGGTATTTGTCTGACGATCTGCCCCGCATACCACGTAGGTGCGAGACGGGTCAGCAGTGAGATAACAACCGAATCGATACGCTCAATTAACGTCGCCTGCATGCTTCTTTCTGTAAACCGCTTATGTAACAGATACTTTCAGTTAAGCAGTTCTGTGGGGTTTTTCCTGTGGAGATTCGTCAGGAATCTCATGGCTGATATACTTTGCGCCGCATTTAACAGAATACAGACTACAGGTTGGACAATGGCAAAGGTTTATATCCCGGTTGGCAGTGTGTCAGGAACAGCGACAGCAGTAGCAGAGGCGTGTGCAGACGCTCTGCGTACAGCGGGCCACGAAGCTCAGACTGATTCAGCAGCCAGTATTGAAGCTCTGAACAGCGGTGCCTGGGACGCCGTTCTTATCGTGACTTCGACGACCGGCCGAGGCGACCTGCCGTCTAATCTTGTGCCTTTTTATGCTGCACTGGGCGAGCAGCGTCCTGCGCAGAATGGCCGTCCGTTCGGGGTGATAAGTCTCGGCGACAGCTCCTATGACGCAACCTTCTGTAATGGTGGTGCATTGATGGAAGATCGTTTCTATGAGTTGGAAGGGCAAGCGCCGGTACCGCGTGTGACGATTGATGCCACGGAGACGCAGACGCCGGATGTGGATGCCATCTTTTGGCTCAACGAGTGGATGGAAAAGGCGTTCTGAAGCTACTGCGCTTGATCATACGGCGTTAAAAATCAGCCCAGAATGCTCATTTATAAAACATAAACTCCGCTTCTTCGCTGATTTTTGCCTTGTCTGATCTTCGCTCGTGACGCTTCAGTTCTTGTTCTACTGCGCTTGATCATACGGCGTTAAAAATCAGCCCAGAATGCTCATTTATAGAACGTCATAAAACTAAAAAGCCCGCTTTACCTTTTGGTAGAGCGGGCTTTTTTATCAGAAGCGTACGGCGAGTGAGAACTGGGTTTTGTGGTTCAGTTCTTTGATGCCTTCTGGCGGCTCGCTGTCCCAGCGGGTTTGCCATTGCCAGTTAAGGTCGGTGTTGCTAGCCACCGGAATTCTCCAGGTGAAGCGTGCCAGTGCACGTACGTCTTCGCTGTCGTCGATTGACGGCTGTAGGTAGACCGTGCCCAGTATGTGACTCATGCCGACTGGGGTTTCACCGTGGGTGTAGAGGTTTGCGCGTGTCAGCTGTGCTTCGCCGTCTCCTTCAGATACGGTTTCTTTGATATCTTCATGGAACAGGCCGATGCCCTGGCGTACAACCTGGCCTTCTTTCCAGATCTTCTGCAGGCGGATACCAGCACCCAGCAGGAAGCGGTCTTGCAGGGCGGCGAATGGGTCACGTTCGTACTGGGTGAATACTTCCTGGCCGACAGTTTCGCGGAAGTCATGTACGTAACGCAGGTGCGCAAAGGTGTAGTCGCTGGTGCGCTGGTCGTTCACCGATTCGTATGAACGGGTGTACCAGCCAAATGCGCGATGTTCTTTGTTCTGCCAGCTGGTGTTGAGTCCTGCGTTCCATTGCCGTTTTTTGCTGTTGCCGGATTCGGCATTGAAGCCCGCGGTGATGCTGTTGAGCCAGCCATCGGCGTCCTGGTCGCGGCGTTTTTCTTCAATGTTGGTAATTGCGTAGGTGTTCAGCGGTATGAGCGTCAGCAGAATGAGCAGGCGGTACATACAGGTCTCCGTTAATAATGGGAGTCCAGTGTAACATCACCGTAGGTTTAATGCGGCCGGGCAGAGTCCAGGTTGCTGAACAGTGTGTGCAGTTGGTGGATCTGTTGGCGCTGACTGTAGGTTGTGCCGGGCTGTGCTGCCAGCTCGAAAGCTTCGTCAACGATGGCTTTGGCGTTTATTGGAGTGGCTTCGTCGCCTTCGTTCATATTCAGACGGGCTGTATGCACCAGACTCAATGCGTTTATACCTTTGCTGTCGATCAGTCCGAATTCCTGCAACCGGTTCTGGAAGCGGCTGAGGTCGCCGGCATTCAGGGCTGTTATATCGAATTCAGCCGCTACCGCGCTCACCATGACTGCCCGGTCAGAAACTTCGTACAGTGCTGGGCCTGTGTCCTGTTGAGTTTCTTTAGCTGCATCCGGTGCCGCCGCTGGCGCTGCCGTAGCAGGGAGCTCTGACGGTGGTGGTTGGTTCTGCAGGTAGTTTGTGAGCGCATTTAACAGCATATAGGTCTCCTCTTACTGTGGAGA
>JAYNJA010000023.1:19684-20296 GCA_038109705.1 Thalassolituus sp.
AGATAGCATTCGCTGTGCCATGTTTATAACTTGTTGATTTATATAGGAAAGATGTTCGCCGTTGAGGTGTCTCGGGCAGGGCCTTGCCGCCAGCGCCGGACCAGTGGCAGCCGCTTTGCCGCCCGGTGCTTTATTCTGTGGGGTTCTCTCTGTCGGGTTCTTTCTACATAATGCGGCCATCGGGGGAAAATAATAATGACTAATAACGATAACTCTCCGGAGCAGGAGCAACCTCAGCTCAAGTACCGGGGACGGCGTGCCAGTCGCGAAAAGAGCGAATTACGCCGACGGCAGATTCTGGAAGCGACGATGCGGATCATCGTGCGTGATGGCATTCGCGGGGTTCGTCATCGTGCAGTTGCTGCTGAAGCAGAAGTTCCGCTTGCAGCCACGACTTACTATTTCAAAGATATTCATGAGCTGATCGCCGATGCCTTTACTCTTTATACCGAGTGGGCGTTAGATTATGTGCGTGGGTTTGCGTTGGATTTCCGCTACACCGCGCGCGATATCCGTCGTCTTGATCTGACCGACAAGGCACAGCAGAACGAGGCGATTGAGTTACTGGTCAATAAGCTCAGTGGCTTTGCCCGTGGCAAACTCGTCGCAGAT
>JAYNJA010000023.1:20306-21565 GCA_038109705.1 Thalassolituus sp.
GCATTGATGCATCGCGAGGCGCTGACGTCGGCTGTCATGGAAATCACGCAGCTGATGGGATCGCAGATGGTGAAGGAGGATTCAGCCATTGTGATGGCGATTCTGCACGCTATCGAGTATCAGCTGTTACTGGATGACGGTGAGGAGAACGATGCGCCAGAGAGGATTCTCCGGCGCTATCTGAGCATGCTGATGCCTATGTTGGTTCAGCCTGAACTCTGATTAAAGGATTCTGATTAAGGGATTCTGTAGCCAGCACTCATAAGTACGTTGCGCAGTACGGTCATTTCAGTGGCGCTGAATGGTCGTACGTTGTAGCAGTGCTCACACATCACAGTGCTGGTGCTCTTGAGAGTCTCCAGACTGACATCGGTGTCTTTGTCACAGTGGTCACAGGTAACAGGTATCAGTACACGTTCCGACAGGATCGTGCTGATGTCGTTATTATTATCTGCTGTGACACGTATCGCTTGAGTCATGGTTCGCCCTTTTGTGATTCTCGTTTTCTGAACGTACTTTCAGATTAGCAGCTGGTCCGTAGCTTCCGGTGTTCTCCATAAGGTTTATGGTGAACAAATGTAAACCAAGTTATCACTCTGGTTCGCTGCGATTCTTAACAGTGTAGTCCGATTGTAAGAACTCGCCACACAATGTTACAAAAAAGTCAGTTTCTGCGTGAAAGTCTGACGGCTATCTCTTCTGCGAGCGCCAGAGAACTGGTGAGGCCAGGGCTTTCAATTCCGAGTAAATGCAGTAACGGCGGGGCCTGCAGGCGATTTTCCTGGTAGATTACAAAATCCTGTACCGGTTCGCCCGGGCCACTCAGTTTTGGTCGTATTCCGGCGTAGGCGGGTTGTAACGCGTTACAGTCAAGGTTTGGGAAATAGTCAGCCACTGCTTGAGTGAATGTTTCTTTGAGATCGTCAGGGATCTCGTAATCGGCAATATTCTCGTCCAGGTATCGGGTGTCAGGGCCGAATCGTAACTGTCCGCCAAGATCGATAGTGGCATGAATGCCCAGGCCGGCGAGGTTGTCCTCAGGGAGTGGATAGATCAGGTGCTTAAAAGGATTCTTGTGTTGGTAGCTGAAGTAGTGCCCCCGGCAATAATGGAGAGCCGGTAATTCATTTATATCGGTGCCACAGCGTCTGGCTACATCATGGCTGGATAATCCCGCAGCATTAATAAGGTGGGCTGTGGTGCAGGTGTAGGGGCCGTCTGCCGTAGTGAGGGATATTTCCCAGTGCTCAGTCTGGGGT
>JAYNJA010000024.1:0-10921 GCA_038109705.1 Thalassolituus sp.
GGGAAAAGTTCTGGCAGATGGCAACTGAGGTCGCCACGCTGTCGTATCAATTAGCGCGCGAGCTGAATGCCCCATGCCCCGACAGTGCTTATTCTCTGGGGATGATGCACGACATCGGTACCGGCGTATTACGTGCGACGTTCGCGGATTATGAAGAGCGTGCTGCAGAAACAAATACCTGCAACGCGGTAGCGACGCTGAAAAGTGAAACGGCCTGCTTTGGTGTGGATCGCTATAGTGCGGCCGGTGAGTTGGCTGAGCGTTGGTTTATGCCAGATGAACTCTGTGCTGCTATCCGCTGGCAGGCGCATGCACAGGCATCCTTGATGGGGCGGGCAGAGGTGCCGGATAGTGTGCTGGGGGCGAATGCGCTGCTGGTATTGGCGAAAGACATCAGTCAGCAATATGAGTCGTACTGGAACTTTGAATCCCTGAGTGCGCTCAGTAAGCTGGTCGAGCGGTCGGTGAATTATTTTGGCCTGGACCGCAATGACTACCTGGATATAAAAGAGGATCTGATTCATAAGATCGCTTTCGATCTCGGTTGATCGCTGGTTTAAACAGACGCTGTAAGCCGTTAGTATCCGTGTTTTCTTATCGCTTGATTGAGCCTGCGATCGCGCCTGTGGTCACGTCTGTAGTACCGTTTGTAGTCGCGCTGTGCTCATAAGAAGGAATTCATAATGGATCTGAAAGCTCTGGCGTTCTCTATTCTTGGGCTTGCCCTAATGTACGCGGGCATTCTGATGGCTCGCAAGGTCGACAATAAGGCCTCGGCGTCAGTATTCCGTATTGGTGGCATTATGCTGGGTATCCTGCTGGTTCCTATGCTGCACAGTGCTACGGGATCTTCGCCCGAAGCTGCGGCTCTTTCCGGGCAGTATCTGTTGCCTATGGCGTTTGCTCTGATTCTGGTGGATCACTTTGTGGTGAAGCCTCGCCAGTAATTGTGTTACCGGCTCCTGAGAATGGTAGAGGGAGCCTGTCTTTACGCCTTGCAGGCTTGACCTGTCGGGCTTTCCGGGCCATTGTTGTCCCGTTTTGTGCCTGTTGCGGTACCTGTAGCAATGAAAAAAATAATGAAAAGAATAACGAAAAATCTCATCCGTTCTTCAGTTGTGCCAGCGTTCTGCGCAATGGCGTTTTTGTCGGCCCCGGTTATGGCCAACCAGTACATCGGTTTTGGTATTGAATACGGCATGCTGTCTCATGAGAGCAGTGGCACTGATTATGATCTTCTCAATCTGCAGACGCGCTTCGGTTATGACTTTTCTGATCGCTTCACTATTGAGATAGAAGGTAACGCCCTCGGTAAAGATAATCGTGAGTTCAGCCAGGAATGTCTGGATCAGGAGACTGTAGATTCTCTGTCATCTGATGATGTGACTGTTGGCTGCGCCTTTCTCGATGATGTCAGTCGTCAGTCGGCGCAGGTGAACTTTATATTCTCGCAGCCATTTGCCAATTTTGATCTGTTTGCTGCGGTTGGTATTGGTGCGGTGCGCACCAGATATTCTTTCGAAGTGGACAGTATTGAGGTCTCAAACTCGGATGGTGGTACGTCTTACGACGCATCTGACATCACATCGACGCAGAATCAGGTCAACCTGTTGCTGGGCTTCTTTGGGATCGACCCGATTGACCTGCAGGTGCCGGGTAATATTAATGAGACGTCGATTGATATGATGTATGCCTTGCAGGCGGGTGCACTGATCGACAATCAGCATCGCATCGCCGTAAGTTGGAATCCTGAGTACGGCAACAACGACATTGGTAAGTACTCATACGTGGGCGTATCTTACTCCTGGTTGTTCCGCTTCTCGGATTATTAATCACCGTGTTGTTGTAATAAATCACATCAAAAGAAAATAAAAAACGGGCTTAGATGAGCCCGTTTTTTATTTGTATTTCTGACGTATTTAAATCGCTTTTTACAGTGATTTAAAAAACACCTTTGAATTACGCTGGAAGTTATAAAGCTTCTGCTTTTCCTGCGGTAATTCACTTACCTGACCGGCTTTAAATCCGTGTTCGACAAACCAGTGTGCGGTACGGGTGGTCAGGACAAAGATCTGCGAGAAATTACGTTTTTTCGCTTCCTGTTCGATTTGTTCCAGTAGACGCTGCCCACGGTTGCTGCCCCTGTAATCACTGTGTACGGCGACGCAAGCCAGTTCGGCCTGGTCGTCGGAATACGGATACAGTGCTGCGCAGGCGGTGATCAGGCCATCGCGTTCAATCACGAAGAAGCGGTGAATTTCAGTTTCGAGTAATTCACGTGAACGGCGTACAAGTATGCCCTGTTCTTCCAGAGGCTTAAGCAGATCAAGAATACCCGCAACATCGTCGATATTAGCGGCACGCAGCTGATCGTAAGCATCCTGACTGATCAGGGTACCGCTGCCCTCGCGGGTGAAGAGTTCCTGCAGTAATGCACCGTCTGACTGGTAGCTGAGCATGTGTACGCGTGGTACACCCTGACGCACGCAACGCAGTGCCATATCAGCCTGCCAGCGAGGGCTGCCGGTGAGAGTGTGTAGCCGTTGTTCAAGTTCACGACATGTCAGGTCTTCGAGGGTGTTGCCGTCTTCGTCAGCCAGGCCGTCGTTTTCGCCGAAAGCGATCAGTTTATCTGCGCGCAGAGATACGGCGGCATGCTGGGCAACGTCTTCGACACCGAGGTTAAACATTTCACCTGACGGCGAATAACCGGCACAGGACAGCAGTACTACGTTCTGTTGGTCGAGCAGGTTCGATATCGCCTGATGTTCAATGCGACGCACTTCGCCCGTGTGCTGATAGTCGACACCATTAATCACGCCAAACGGCTTGGCCGTCACGAAGTTACCGCTGACCACCCTTATGCGGGAGCCGTGCATCGGCGAGCCTGGCACTCCGACGGACAAGCGCGATTCGATATCGGCTTTTACCATACCGACGGCCGCTTTTACTGCTCGCAGGGCTTCGTTGTCGGTAATGCGCAGGTCGTTGTGGAACTGGCTGGTGATATCCAGACGTTCGAGCACCGCGTCGATTTGTGGGCGCGCTCAGTGTACCAGCACCAGACGGACACCGAGGCTGTTGAGCAGGGCGATATCCTGTACCAGCGTATCGAAATTCGAGTGCATCAGGGCGTCGCCATCAAACATGATGACGAAGGTTTTTCCCCGATGCGCATTTATGTACGGCGAGGACTGGCGGAACCATTGCACGTAGGCGGTGGTGTCGTTCACGGACTTTTCCTTCATGTCTGCGTGAGTGTCTGCGTATTCAAAGGCAGTTGCAGGTAATGAACGAGGCGGGCGTCTGCGCCATGGATGGCGCAGCCGAGCTTACAGGGATGTATTTACAGCGTCCCGCCGGTTTATTAGCTGCTGGCTGCCTGGGCTTTTCCTGATTTAATCATGGGCCGGAGTCAGACAAAAGCGCTCGATCAGATTGCGCATAATTTTCACGCAAGGTTCGATCTGATCCAGTGCCAGGTATTCATCCACCTGGTGTGCCTGATCAATACTGCCGGGGCCCATCACTATAGTTTCCATGCCAAGGTTCTGCAGGAAGGGTGCTTCGGTAGCGTAGTTCACGGCCTCGCTGGTGCAGCCGGTGAGTTGTTCGGCAATTTTTACCAGTTCGCTTTCGGCGCTTTCTTCAAACGGGTCAATACCGGGAAACAGCGGCTCAACGGTCAGTTCAACTTTGTTCTGGGCAGCTATCGGATTCATACGACGGCGGATTTCTTCGCGCAGGTCATCGTTGCTCATGCCGGGTAGTGCGCGCAGGTCAAACGCCAGTTCACACGAGCCACAGATCCGGTTCGGGTTGTCGCCACCATGAATACAGCCCAGGTTCAGGGTCGGTGTCTGTACGGCGAAGTGAGCGTTTTTGTAGCGGTTTGCTAAGTCAGCGCGCAGGTTTTTCAGCTCACCCATGACGTCGTGTACGGCATCCATGGCGCTGATTCCAAGCGCCGGATTGGATGAGTGTCCGGCTTTGCCCGTGACACGGATGGTCTCCATCATGATGCCTTTATGCATACGGATCGGGCGCAACGATGATGGCTCGCCAATAACGGCATAGCGCCCTTGTGGGCCGCTGCTTTTGTTCAGCGCGCGGGCACCGCACATTGAGCTTTCTTCGTCGGCGGTCGCCAGGATCATCAGTGGCTGGTGGAAGGTCTGGGTGCGGCATTGTTCTGCGGCTTCGAGCGCGAGTGCGAAGAACCCTTTCATATCGCAGGTACCAAGGCCATACAGCTTGCCGTCGCGCTCGGTCAGGGTCCATGGATCAGAAGCCCAGCGCTCTGGATTACACGGCACCGTATCGGTATGACCACTCAGTACCAGGCCGCCTGGGCCCTTACCCAGAGTCGCCAACATATTAAACTTACCGGGATTGCCTTCAACCGGCATAATAACCACTTCAAAGCCCAGCTCACGGCACCAGCCAGCGAGCAGGTTGATCACACCTTCGTTACTCTGATCGTATTCCGGTAATACCGAACTGATGCTGTTTTCAGCAATCAGGGCGGTGAGTTTTTCCAGAGTGGCAGGCAGGCGCATAGTGACAGAAACCTCAGATAAAATGGGCGATAACCTGCGGATGACGATAGCGCGATGGCAAAAGAAATAGAACTGAAATTACGGGCTACAGAAAAAGATTTACAAGCGCTGGCCGTTTGGCTCGACCAGCAGGCCAGTCAGGGCATCCGGGCCTCAGGCAGTAAGGCTCTGCTGAATGATTATTACGACACGCCAGAATTTGGTCTGGCGAAGCCGCGGGCGGCGTTGCGTATCCGCTCGACTGGTGATGCATTCGAGCAGACCTTTAAAACGCAACGTAAAGCTGACTCTGCAGTACAAGTGCGTAACGAGTGGAACTGGCCGCGTAGCGAACGGGCGTTAGATACCTCGCTTCTGATCTCTGGTGAAGCCGCAGAATACTGGCCTGAGTCCGTATCAGTTGATGAGCTTGGCGTGGTGTTTTCTACCGATTTTGAGCGTCGCCGTTGGTTATGTACCGAAGGCAATAGCACCATTGAAGTCGTCATCGACAGCGGAGCTGTTAAAGCAGGAGAACAAGAAGAACCTCTGTGTGAAACAGAACTCGAACTGCAAAGTGGCGATCCTGCTGATATGTGGACCTTGCTGGCAAAAATGCAGGCGCAGGTGCCACTCTGGCTGAGTGACGTTTCTAAGGCTGAGCGTGGTTATCGCCTTGCGGGTGGCGAAACTAGGCCGGCTTATCGGGCGTCAGAGACTCCTTTAGATGATGTCTTTAATCTACAGCGAGCGGTTGAGGCTTTCTTGTTTGCTGGTGAGCCTGGTGTGGCAGTCCGGGGATATGGCCAGTCGCTGGCAAAATTGCTGCCGGCTGATGATTGCGCCGTGGCGTTGTCACTTTTCAACTCGTTTACTGAGCACGCGCCCGCCTCGTTAGTGGCAAACTCAACTCAGGCTGCGGCCCTGACTCAGGTATGCCGTGCGGTGGCAGATGTTATCACGGCTGTGCCACACGCAGATGTGAACACGTTCAATGAACGCTGGTTGCAGGCTCGCAGCCGTCAGGCCGATATGGTTGAATGAAGGCTGACGGAAACGATTAACAACACCCGGGAATTCACTGGAGCAGGCGCATAGCATGCAAGCGACGAAAGAAAGACTGATCACACTCACGACGCTGGTGGCTGACCTGCACCGTGATGGTCTGCTGAATGACGAAGATCATCAGTTGGCGCTGAGCATCCGCCGTGCCCCGGACGATACAGGTCTGCATCCTATTACCTTGATCGCTCGTCAGGGCTACAGGGACGCCCGCACCGATGCGAAGGTACTTACAGAGCCGGGGCTGGTTGAGTGGTTGGCTGAGCGCGAAGGACTGAAAACCGTTCATATCGATCCGCTTGAGATCAATGTCTCGGCGATCACGGATGTGATGTCGTATGCGTTTTCCGAGCGTCATCAGATTCTTGCAGTAAAAGTAACCAAAGACGAAGTTGTCGTGGCCTGTGCCGAACCGGGTGTCGATTCCTGGGTGGCGGATCTTGAGCACGTAACCCGGCGCATGGTGACCCGGGTATTAGCGAGCCCTGAAGACATCCGTCGTTACCGTGTTGAGTTTTACCAGCTGGCCAATTCTGTCTCACGTGCACGCAAGGACCACTCTGGCATCAGCTCAGTCCAGAACCTTGAGTCCATGCTGGAGCTGGGCAAGGCCAAAGCGCCTGACGCCAACGATGAGCACATCGTTAATATCGTTGACTGGTTGCTGCAATATGCTTTTGATCAGCGCGCCAGTGATATTCACCTTGAGCCGCGTCGTGAAATTACTCATGTGCGCTTCCGTATTGATGGTGTGCTACACACCGTTTACGAGTTGCCTGCTGCGGTGGGTATGGCGGTGATCGCCCGGGTGAAGTCTTTAGGCCGAATGAACATCGCTGAAAAGCGCCGCCCGCAGGACAGCCGCCTCAAGACCAAGACTCACGAAGGTCAGGAAGTAGAGCTACGTTTGTCGACCTTACCGACCGCCTTTGGCGAGAAAATGGTGATGCGCGTCTTCGATCCGCAGGTGCTGATGCGTAGCTTCTCGGAAATGGGCTTCTCGAAAGAGGACCGCCGCCGCTGGGCCGAGATGACCAGCAATAACCACGGCATTATTTTCGTTACCGGTCCAACGGGCTCGGGTAAGACCACCACGTTGTACTCAACACTGCGTCAGTTAGCGACCAGTGAAGTGAACGTATCCACCATCGAAGATCCGATCGAAATGGTTGAACCGGCGTTTAACCAGATGCAGGTGAACCCGGCCATTGATCTGACCTTTGCCAGTGGTGTGCGTGCTCTGCTGCGTCAGGACCCTGATATCATCATGGTGGGCGAGGTGCGGGATATCGAAACCGCCGAAATTGCCGTACAGGCCGCGTTAACCGGTCACCTGGTACTGTCGACACTGCATACCAACGATGCCCCATCGGCCTTTACCCGTTTACAGGAGCTGGGCTTGCCGCCATATCTGATCCGTTCGTCGGTGATTGGTGTGATGGCGCAACGATTAGTACGTACTCTTTGCCCGCACTGTAAGGAGCAGACGGCCGTCGACGAAAAAGCCTGGAAGCAATTAACCGCCCCTTGGCTGGTTAAAACGCCAACCCATGTCTACGCTGCTAAAGGGTGCCTTGAGTGTCGTGGCACCGGATACATGGGTCGGATGGGAATTTATGAGGTGATGCCATTGTCGGAATCACTCGAACCGCTGATTCATGAAACCACTGACTATCAGAAGTTACGTCAGGCGGGCATGAAAGAAGGAATGCACAGCCTGCGCCTGAGCGGCGCTCATAAAGTGGCAGCAGGGATGACCACAATCGCAGAAGTTATGCGTGTTGCTCCGGCAACAAAATTGAATAATCCCGGCTGACAGGCCAGAATGGCCGGCCATTTATGAACATATGTATATCAGGCAGTAGTTGTGAGCAAACCTCTTCCCCCGATCATTGATGTAGAAGCCTCTGGTTTTGGCCGTGGCAGTTTTCCGATCGAGATTGGTTTTGCCCTCGAAGATCGCAAGGTTAAGAGCTATCTGATTCAGCCGGCTGAGAGCTGGACGCACTGGAGTGATGAAGCGCAGGCGATTCACGGCATCAGTCGTGAGCAGCTGGCGACTGATGGCCTGAGCGTTCGTGACGTCGCTGTTTTGCTGAATGAGCATCTGTTCGGTAAAACCCTCTATTCGGACGCCTGGAGTTTCGACAGCTCCTGGATAGGTCGCCTGTTCGAAGAAGCCGAACTAGTACAGCGCTTCCGTATCGAAACCATCAATAAACTGCTGACCATGGAAGAGATGGAGCGTTGGCAGGATACCAAAACCAACCTCTGGGATGAGCTGTCCGTTGATCGCCACCGTGCTGCCAACGATGTCAAAGTACTGCAGGAAACTTTCCGCCGCGTGACCGACAGCTGACCTGAAATTCAGCACTTCAGTTTCTTCTTTGGCTGAAATACACCTGTGTTATATAACCCAGTAAAAATATGCCTTTTTGGTAATGTTCTGCCCAAAATCAATATATAAAAACTCTACATGCGCCTAAAGCTATGTGGTGGCGCAAAATAACTAACACCGAAGAGTGTTAATGTTCGCATTGCCCATTCTTTGCCCGAAATGACATGACCGGATTACACCCGTCCATGATTAACTCCGGGGCGGTCTGGATAGACCACATAAAAAAGAAGAATGAGGAAATAACAATGAGTATCTGGGTAACCTGGCCCGCTCTGGTGAAGTATGGATCACTGGGGATAACCGCTGGCCTGCTGACACTGGCTGTTGAGCGTAACGAACTGTTCGAAAACAACCTGTTTGATTTCGAACGTTGGGACGAATACAACGCTGAAATCTCCTGTGACGAGCGTAGCCTGACTGCCCGCATGGAAGATGGCACCTGTAACACCCTCGAAAACCCTGCCGAAGGTTCTGTGAACCGTCGCTTTGGTCGCAACGTGGCACTGGATGCAGCACACGGCGAGACCGACACGCTGCTTACTCCTAACCCACGTGATGTCAGTAACTCCCTGCTGGCTCGTGACGAGTTTAAGCCTGCAACGACTCTGAACTTTGCTGCTGCAGCATGGATTCAGTTTATGACCCACGATTGGTTCAGCCACGGTGATGGCTCAACTGATGAGTACATCGAGTTCGCTCTGCCAGCTGGCGACAGCCGCGGCACGGGCACTATGGCTATCCGTCGTACTCTGCCAGATCCAACACGTATCGCAGCCGAAGATGAAGCCGGCCTGCCAGATGCTTACCTGAACGAAAACACTCACTGGTGGGATGGTTCTCAGATTTACGGTAGCAACCTGGAAACCACTAACTCTCTGCGTGAGTTTGATGGTGGTCGCCTGACTGTGAACTCTGATGGTTCCCTGCCGCGTGATTTCTTCTCTGGTGTGCCTAAAACCGGTTTCTCTGATAACTGGTGGCTGGGCCTGAGCATGATGCATCAGCTGTTCGTGAACGAACACAACACTGTTGCTAACATGCTGGCGGCTAACTACCCGGATAAAGACGATCAGTGGCTGTTCGACAAAGCCCGCCTGATTACGTCTGCGCTGATGGCTAAGATCCATACCGTTGAGTGGACTCCAGCGATCATTGCTAACCCTGTGACTGAGCGTGCGATGTACGCGAACTGGTGGGGTCTGGCAGGTAACACTGAAAATCGTGACAAGTACGCGGCGGAATACGAAAAGCTGGCTGAAGATCTGGCGCGTCGTGATTCCTGGACCCGCACTATTCTGGGCTTTGATCCAAAACTGGAAGAAGCACTGGATAACGGTAAAGCACTGGAGTGGGCGATTACTGGTCTGGCGGGCGCACGTCACGCAGACAATGCAGGTACTCCATTTACTCTGACCGAAGAATTCGTTGCGGTTTACCGTATGCACCCACTGCTGCGTGACACCGTTGATGTGTATGACATCGGTTCTAACGTTGTATCAGAGCAGATTCCTCTGAACGCCACTCGCGATGGCAACGCTGAAGACATCCTGGATGATCAGGGCGCTGACCGCCTGTGGTACTCCTTTGGTGTGACTAACCCGGGTGCGCTGACTCTGAAAAACTACCCAGAGTTCATGCGTGATCTGTATGTACCTGGCCGTGGTCTGCTGGATATGGGTGCGATCGACGTAGTTCGTGACCGTGAACGTGGTGTACCGCGTTATAACGAATTCCGTCGCCAGATTGGTCTGAACCCAATCACCGATTTCACCGACCTGACTGATGATGCAGAACTGGTTGCTGAAATGCGTCGCCTGTACGACAACGATGTTGAGAAGATCGATGCCATGATCGGCCAGATGGCTGAAACCGTTCGCCCAGAAGGCTTCGGCTTCGGTGAAACTGCGTTCCAGATCTTCATCATGAACGCATCACGCCGCATCATTACTGACCGCTTCTTCACTGAGTACTACACCCCAGAGGTTTACACTCAGGAAGGTTACGACTGGGTGGAGAACACCACTATGGTCGACATCCTGAAGCGTCACTTCCCAAGCCTGGAACTGTCTCTGGCGGGCGTAGACAATGCGTTTAAGCCATGGGGTCTGAACATCCCAGCTGACTACGACAACTGGTCTGCCTGTGATAAGCAGTCTCTGCTGTGGACCAATGGTGTGAAGCGTACTGAATACGAAGATGGCGAACTGCCAGCGATTCCACCAGTTGATGTAGGTGGTCTGATCAGTGGCGTTATCTCTGACAAAGTGAAATACGTTGGTGACGTGGCTCCTGTTGGCCATGAGAAGCCGATTCACCCACACGGTGCTATGGCCAAAGTAAGCTTCAACTCAACCGGTAGCCACCCATACACGGGTGTGTTCGAAGGTAACGAGTGTGGTCTGCTGCGTCTGTCTGTGACCGGTGATCCTGCGGACCGTGGTTTTGCTCCGGGCTTCGCATGGAAGACCCTGATCGATGGTCAGCCATCAGAGAACATCTCTGCGCTGTACACTCTGTCTGGTCAGGCGGATAACCACGACTTCTTCGCTAACGAACTGTCGAACTACGTCAGCCTCGAAGGCGGTGACAGCCTGGGTTCAAGCCTGTTGTTCTCTTTCGTGACCAGCAAGCCTACTCTGGTTGTTGCCAACGCCATGGCTGAAACTCAGTCAGACGGTACTGAGGAAGCAAACCCAGTGTCACCAACTCAGGTCTACTTCGTACCAAGTGCTGAAGTATCTGGTCTGTTTGCTGAAGGCGAGCACGACTTCCGTTACGACCTGATGAGCCTGCCAGCGGGCACCAAACTGTATGACGTGTATGCAACCGATATGGAGATCAAATCTTCGATCTGGTCATCTACTCAGCAGCGTCTGCAGGCTGAGCGTCGCGCCGATGCGGTTAAGATCGGTGAGCTGGTAAT
>JAYNJA010000024.1:10940-20952 GCA_038109705.1 Thalassolituus sp.
ACTCCGGTGTGTTCTTCAAGCACCAGCGTTACGAAGACCGTTAATATTCAGATGTAACATTACTGAATATATAAAGCCGGGGCATGCCCCGGCTTTTCTGTTTTTGCCATCTGACTTAAGGTTTAGCGACTAAAATTACATGGAACAGGAGGACACTATGATCAGAATTACGACAGCGCATGGCAGTGATATTGCCACTTTTCTGGATGATATCGCGGCACTTCGTATTCAGGTATTCCGCGAATTTCCCTACCTGTATGAAGGCACGGCGGAGTATGAGAAAAACTACCTGCAGACATACCTCGACTGCCCCGACAGCGTTGCGGTACTCGCCTGGGATGATGAGCGTCTTATTGGTGTTTCTACCGGCTTGCCTATGCGCGCTGAAGTCGAAGAGTTTCAACGCCCTTTTATCGATGCCGGGATCGCTGCAGATGACATTTTCTACTGCGCGGAGTCAGTTCTTTTGTCGGAGTATCGCGGCCAGGGCATCTATCGGGACTTTTTCGCTCATCGGGAAGCACAGGCAAAGCGCCTGGGCAGTAAGCAGTGCGTTTTTTGTGCGGTAGTGCGCCCAGAGGACCATCCTGATCGCCCGGAGGGGTATATCCCATTAGATGAAGTCTGGGGGCGCTTCGGCTATGAACGCCAGCCTGGCCTGACTACCACCTTTGCCTGGTTGGATATCGGCGACGAGTACGATACAGAAAAGCCGATGCAGTTTTACAGCAAGACTCTTTTATAGCCAGCCTCTCTTTTTCCAGTCGCACTTGTTTCCAGCTTCTCTTGATAGCAGCTAGCTCTTGATAGCAGATAGAGGGCTGACCCAATCTGGTGCGTGCCTCTGCAGTAGTGGCTCCGGCTGCATCTGATTCGCTCCTGAATGCGCTCAGACATCGGATTAGCTATTGGTCTTTCTCCAGAAAATATCCATTGAAAACAATCGGGTAGCTTGCTTGTAGTATGCGACCCGAATATCTGGCACAGCTCTAGCAAGTTCAGATGAATACACCTTGTATACAAGGTTGAATTCATTTTCGAAAAGGGCGGTGCGGGCAATGCCAACAGGTGTACAGACAGCGGGAATCGGTTGGAACCTCAACGATTGGGCGAAGGCGTATCGTGAGGGAGCCACCCCGGAGGAATTATTACCGGGTCTACTCGCCAGCCTTTGTGCAGAAGAACAGGAGGATGGAATTAATAAACTGGGCAGCGCCTGGATTTCCATTGCATCATCCGGCCAGCTTCAGGCTCAGCTTAGTGCGCTGGCAGAGTTAAAAGCCGCTGCTGATTCTGAAAGTCGTTCTTTGCCTTTGTACGGCGTCCCGTGCGCGGTAAAAGACAATATTGATGTTGCAGGTTTTGCTACGACTGCAGCCTGCCCGGAGTATGCCTACGAGCCAGAGAAGGATGCCTACGCGGTAGCCCTGCTGCGTGAGGCTGGCGCGATCATTATAGGTAAAACCAATCTTGATCAGTTCGCTACCGGGCTGGTGGGTACCCGCTCGCCATACGGTGCGGTCGGGAATGCCTTTAACCCGGATTATATTTCTGGTGGCTCCAGCTCTGGTTCGGCGACGGCCGTGGCCAAAGGTCAGGTGGCTTTCGCTCTGGGAACAGACACCGCAGGCTCCGGTCGTGTTCCGGCAGGGTTCAATCATATTGTCGGACTTAAAGCGACGGTTGGGGCGATCAGTGCAACGGGCGTTGTACCGGCCTGTCGTAGTCTCGACTGTGTTTCTATTTTTGCCCTGAACAGCCGGGATGCCGAACGGGTGTTCGATGTGATGGGCAAGTACGATGCGGCGGATGCCTATTCGCGCTCGCGTACTATGGTTCCTAATTCACGGATATCAGTACTGGGCATTCCTGCCGATGCGCCGTGGTTTGGTGACGAGGCTCAGCAGACAGCGTATCAATTAGCCTGTTCACAGGCTGAAGCGCAGGGCTTTGAACTCAGAGCCATCGACTTCTCACCTTTGTTTGAGCTGGCCAGTCTCTTATATCAGGGACCTTGGGTGGCAGAGCGTTATGCCGCCGTGGGTGAATTTATTGAGCAGGATTTACCGGGTATTAATCCGGTGGTGAAAGGCATTATTGCGGGCGGAACTCAGGGCACTGCGATTGAAGCATTTAAGGCCGAATATCGTCGCAAAGATCTGGTGCGAAAAATCGAGGACATTTTTAAACACGTCGATGCTTTATTTGTGCCGACCACGCCACGCTTTCCTACGACTGCAGAGATTGATGCTGCGCCGGTTGAGGTAAACAGCCAGCTGGGTACTTATACCAATTTCGTCAATCTGGCTGATCTGAGTGCTATAGCGCTGCCAGCAAATATGCGCAGCGATGGTCTGCCTTTCGGTATTACCGTGATTGCCCCTGCGTGGCACGAACTGGCTCTGACTAATTTCGCTGCGCACTGGCAGGCGGCGTTAAAACTGCCTGAAGCTCCAGTGATGCTAGGTCGTAAAGACGACAGCTCTGTCGTCGTGGCCGTTGTCGGCGCGCACCTCACCGGTATGCCACTGAATTTTCAGTTAACCAGCCGTCACGCAACTTTGCTGGAGCAGACAACGACCGCCGAAAAATATCAGCTTTATGCACTGGCCAATACAGTACCGCCTAAGCCGGGGCTGGTTCGTGTGAATGACAGTGAACAGGGACACTCATTAATTGTCGAGCTCTGGCGTCTGGATCAGGCTGCATTTGGCGCTTTCGTGGAAGAAATTCCACAGCCACTCGGCATCGGCACATTAGAGCTGGCCGACGGACGCCTCGTTAAAGGCTTTATCTGTGAGCCTGCAGCCGTTGCCGGCGCGACTCATATCAGTGAGTTTGGTGGCTGGCGGGCATATATCCAGCATCTGAAGTCACAGTCCGCCTGATTCAGGGAAGTCATTATGACTGCGATCTCAGAGAATAAACGTACGCAGAATATTGCTGAGACAATTTATCAGCGGTTAAAACAGGATATTTTCAATTTCCAGTTACTTCCGGGAGATCGCTTCAGTGAAACTGCGATTGCGCAGAAAATGCAGGCCTCGCGTACGCCGGTACGGGAGGCGCTCTATCGTCTCGAGCGTGATGGTTATGTGCAGGTGCATTTCCGTAGTGGCTGGCAGGTACGGCCATTTGATTTTCAGTACTTTGAAGACCTGTACGATATCCGCACCTTGCTCGAGTCGGAATGCGTACGTCGCTTATGTGCCTCTGATGATCGTGAAGATCGTCTGGCAGGCCTGATGACGCTCTGGTGCTGCAAAGACGAACAGCGTGAGAGCAATAGTTCGGTGGTGGCTTTTCTTGATGAAGAGTTTCACTTCTCACTGGTTGAAAGCAGCGGTAATAAAGAAATGGTGCGTATTCACCGGGACGTATGTGAGCGCCTGCGCATTATCCGCCGTCTCGATTTCACTCAGGCCGGGCGCATCGGAATAACCTATGACGAGCACCGTCAGATTCTTCAGCTGATAATGGACTCGCGCTGTGAAGAGGCTATCTCTGCGCTGAGCGAGCATGTTGAGGTAAGTAAGCAGACGGTCCGGGCTGTGACTCTGCATCGTATTCAGGAGGCTCGCCAGAGATATCGTCAGCAGCCAGAGCACTGAAACTAATAAAAATAGTCGCTGCACAAATTAAGGACAATTTTAAAACTTTCGTGATCATTAATAGTGCACCCCAGAACTAAAGGGCCTGAAATGCTCCTTTAATGGGCTTCTGTTGTCTTGAAACGTCTAAAACGGCCGAAAAAGTAGCAAAAAACTAACAGTAGAAACTGGTACGCCAATTGCTCTAGCAGTAATTGATGATTCTTATCCGGGCCCACGGAGGGCCTGAACACTATTAAAAATCCTATAAAGGAAATAACGATGAAAAAAGTAAGTCTCAAAACTCTGGTTAAAGCTACTCAAATTCTCGGTATGACCGCTATGGCTGCAGGCGTAAGCATTGCCAACGCTGCAGACGACACCATCAAGGTTGGTGTTCTGCACTCTCTGTCAGGCACCATGGCTATCTCTGAAACCACCCTGAAAGACACTGTTCTGATGATGATCGAAGAGCAGAACAAAAAAGGTGGTCTGCTGGGTAAGAAGCTGGAGCCAGTGGTTGTAGACCCTGCTTCTAATTGGCCGCTGTTCGCAGAAAAAACCCGTGAACTGCTGGAAAAAGAAGACGTTGATGTGATCTTCGGTTGCTGGACTTCTGTATCCCGTAAGTCTGTTCTGCCTGTAGTAGAAGAACTGAACGGCCTGCTGTTCTACCCAGTACAGTACGAAGGTGAAGAATCTTCTTACAACGTTTTCTACACCGGTGCTGCGCCTAACCAGCAGGCAATTCCTGCGGTTGATTACCTGATCAATGATCTGGGTGTTGAGCGTTTCGTACTGGCGGGTACTGACTACGTTTACCCACGTACTACTAACAAGATTCTTGAGTCTTACCTGAAGTCTAAAGGCGTTGCTGAAAAAGACATCATGATCAACTACACGCCATTCGGTCACAGCGATTGGCAGACCATCGTTTCTGACGTTAAGAAATTCGGCAGCGCTGGTAAGAAAACAGCAGTTGTTTCTACCATCAACGGCGACGCGAACGTTCCGTTCTACAAAGAACTGGCTAACCAGGGCGTAAAAGCAGAAGACATCCCAGTAGTTGCCTTCTCTGTAGGTGAAGAAGAACTGTCTGGTTTTGATACTGCGCCTCTCGTTGGTCACCTGGCAGCATGGAACTACTTCCAGAGCGCTGACAGTGAAGTGAACGAAGAATTTATCAAAGCATGGCACAACTACATTGGTAGCGAAGAGCGCGTAACCAATGACCCAATGGAAGCGACTTATATCGGCTTCAATATGTGGGCAAAAGCGGTTGAGAAAGCTGGCTCTGAAGACGTAGATAAAGTACGTGCTGCAATGTACGGCATCGAAGTACCTAACCTGACCGGTGGTACTGCGGTAATGAACGAAAACCACCACCTGTCGAAGCCAGTTCTGATTGGTGAGATTCAGGAAGATGGTCAGTTCGAAATCGTATGGGCAACGGATGCAGAAGTGAAGGGCGATGCCTGGACTGACTTCCTGCCAGAAAGCGCTAACCTGATCTCTGACTGGACTGCGCCAATCAACTGCGGCAACTACAACACTGTGACTAAGTCTTGTGGTGGCGCGGTAGCGACTGAAGAGTAATTCGGTCCGCTAACGATTGAAGACCCGGATGGGGCGCCCGCCCCATCCGATCTCAAAGACAAATTCCGGATGTCCCCATGTTATCTGTAATCAGACAAGTAACCCTGTTGCTGGTCACCCTGTGCTTTGCTGTTTCTGCACAGGCTACTGCTACACCGCTGAAACCCGACTCTGAATTGCATGCGATGGCCCAGCAGTTGATCGACGCGGGTTATAAAGAAAAGCAGGCGCTTACCGAAGCGCTGGTCGAAATAGACGACCCGAAAACCCTCGAATTTTCACAGGTCCTGATGAATGGCGACCTGTACTACCGCAAAGATGATCGCGTTGTTGTGATTAACGCCGACGACGCCGTCACCGCGTTTTTCACTGGCGATGAAATAACCCTCGAAAATAAACGCGATATTAAGAAGATTGCAGTCAATAACTCACTGCGGACGATTCTGCGTGCCGGTATTGCCCGGATGCAGATTTTTTCTAGTAATGCAGATATACGTAAGGCTGCGGCCGTTAACCTGCTTAAGTCAGCTGATGATATTGATTCAGGCACACTGAAAGAAGCACTGAAAAATGAAACTGACGACGACGTAAAAGAAGTGCTTTTGCTGGTGGAAGGTATCCGTCAGCTGGAAGCCGAAGACGCTGAAACCCGCCTACAGGGCGTAGAAGCTCTCTCTGGTTCACTCTACCCGGATGTTCGTGGTGCACTGGCAAACTACGTACGCGCTGCCGAGGCAGATGGTCGCACTGAAGAAGTGAAAGCTGCAAACGTAGCACTGGAAAAAATCGAAGCTTATCTGCGTGCGAACAGCGTGGCTGAAAATCTCTATTTCGGTTTGGCACTGGGCGCGGTTCTGCTGCTGGCAGCAATTGGTCTGGCGATTACCTTTGGTGTGATGGGCGTGATTAACATGGCGCACGGCGAAATGATTATGCTGGGTGCGTACACCACTTATGTTGTTCAGCAACTCATGCCTGATCATATTGGTATGTCGCTTGTGGTCGCTATTCCGGCAGCATTCCTGGTGAGTGGTCTCGTGGGAGTGGCGATTGAGCGGAGTGTCATCCGCCACCTGTATGGTCGCCCACTGGAAACCTTATTAGCTACCTTTGGTATCAGTCTGGTATTGCAGCAGGCAGTACGTTCCGTATTCAGCCCGCTGAACCGCGAAGTTGCCACGCCTGACTGGATGGCGGGTACCTTTATGATTAACCCGGCGCTGGAACTGACCTTTAACCGCCTTTACATCATTATTTTCAGCTTAATCGTTCTGGCACTGCTGGCGCTTGTGCTTAAGCGCACTTTGTTCGGCCTGCAGATGCGCGCTGTAACCATGAACCGCCCAATGGCGAGCTCAATGGGTATCCGCACTGGTTGGGTTGATGCACTGACCTTTGGTCTGGGGTCTGGTATCGCAGGTATTGCGGGTGTCGCTCTGTCGCAGCTGACTAACGTCGGCCCGAATATGGGGCAGGCATACATTATCGACTCCTTTATGGTCGTAGTGTTTGGCGGTGTTGGTAATCTCTGGGGCACATTAGTCGGCGCTATGTCTCTGGGTGTTGTGAATAAATTGCTCGAGCCATGGGCTGGCGCAGTTGTGGCCAAGATCCTGGTACTGATTTTCATCATTCTGTTTATTCAGAAGCGCCCGCGTGGACTGTTCGCGCTCAAGGGCCGCGCAGCGGACATGGGTTAAGGAGCGGGTCATGACGAGCAATATTTCTAATAACATTAAGGGCGGACCACTGACCCGCCTGCTGATGAACGATGCAGCCGGACGTCGTCTGATGCTCATTTTAATGGCGGTATCCGTGCTGGTGCCGTTGAGCAACCTGTTCATGCCTGAAGGCTCACTTCTGCATGTGTCTACCTACACCATGACCTTACTAGGCAAGTATTTATGCTATGCCCTGCTGGCCATTGCGGTGGATCTGATCTGGGGTTACTGCGGCATTCTGAGTCTGGGGCACGGTGCTTTCTTTGCCCTTGGCGGCTATGCCATGGGTATGTACCTGATGCGTCAGATCGGGGACCGCGGTGTGTATGCTAATCCGGATCTGCCAGACTTTATGGTATTCCTGAACTGGACCGAGCTGCCATGGTACTGGCTGGGTTTTGATCAGTTCTGGTTTGCCATGATTATGGTACTGGCAGTGCCGGGCTTACTGGCGTTCGTATTCGGTGCGCTGGCGTTCCGTTCCCGTGTGACCGGTGTATACCTGTCGATCATTACTCAGGCTCTGACCTATGCCCTGTTGCTGGCTTTCTTCCGTAACGATATGGGCTTTGGCGGCAACAACGGCCTGACCGACTTTAAAGATATTCTGGGCTTCGACTTACAAGCCGACAGTACCCGTGTGGCGTTGTTTTTTGCCTCTGGTATCGCTTTGGTCGGCGGCTATCTGATCAGCCGCTTTATCGTAACTTCAAAGCTGGGCCGCGTATTAATTGCGATCCGTGACAGTGAATCCCGCGCGCGCTTCCTGGGTTATCGTGTTGAATGGTACAAGCTGTTTGTCTTTGTGGTGTCCTCCATGCTGGCCGGTGTGGCGGGTGCCTTGTATGTACCCCAGGTCGGTATTATTAATCCGGGTGAATTTGCTCCGATTAATTCCATCGAAATTATTATCTGGGTAGCTGTCGGTGGTCGTGGAACTCTTTATGGCGCGGTAATCGGTGCCCTACTGGTCAACTACGCCAAGACCTACTTTACCGGTGCTTTCGCTGAACTCTGGCTGTTTATGCTCGGTGGTCTGTTTGTACTGACGACTCTGTATCTGCCGAAAGGTGTGGTAGGTCTGTGGGCTCAGATCAAAGAAAAATATTTGTCCTCTGGCGGCAGTGCGGGCAGTAGCGGTGGCAGTAGTACGGGTGGGAATCCATCTGACTCACCAGCACCTGGAACAGAAAAAGCGGAGGGCAAAGCATGAGCCTCGCAAAAACCAAACACATCGATCAGCCAACCGTACTTTATATGGATGGCGTCAGCGTCAGTTTCGACGGCTTTAAAGCCTTAAATTCTCTGTCGCTCTTTATTCAGCCGGGCGAAATGCGCGCAATTATCGGCCCGAACGGTGCGGGTAAAACCACCATGATGGACGTGATTACCGGCAAAACACGCCCGGATACCGGCACGATCCTGTTTAACGACGAACACGACCTGACCCGTTATGACGAAGCCCAGGTAGCGAACATGGGTGTCGGCCGTAAATTCCAGAAGCCGAGTGTGATTGAAAGCCTGACAGTGTTCGAGAATCTCGAAATGTCGTTAAAAGGCGGGCGCTCTGTCTGGCAGGCGCTGGCGCATAAGCTCACTGGTGAAAAGCGCGATAAAATCGACGAGATTATCAGCATGATTGATCTCAAAGATCGCCTGCACGAAGAAGCAGGTAGTCTCTCGCATGGTCAGAAACAGTGGCTCGAAATCGGAATGCTGCTGGGGCAGGAGCCTGAGCTGCTGTTAATTGACGAACCTGCAGCGGGTATGACCGACGAAGAAACCATGAAAACTGCTGAGCTGTTTAAAGAGCTGTCGAAAAAGCATTCTTTAATGGTGGTTGAGCACGACATGGACTTTATCGAAGCGCTCGATTGCCGTGTAACAGTACTGCACGAAGGTTCCGTACTGGCTGAAGGCAGCCTCGAGAATGTGAAAAACAACCAGAAAGTTATCGAAGTGTACCTGGGGCGCTGACATGTTAAATGTAAAAGATCTGAACGTATCCTACGGCGCCAGTCAGGCACTTTATAACGTCAGCATGAACGCAGACATCGGCAAAGTAACCTGCGTGCTGGGCCGCAACGGCGTAGGTAAAACTACATTAATGAAATCACTGGCAGGGCACCTTGCACCGGGCTCGGGTGATATCTCGTGGGATGGAAAAAGCATCGTAAAACTCGCGCCCTATGACCGCGCGAAGCAAGGCATCGCCTTTGTACCGCAAGGCCGTGACATCTTTCCGCAACTGACGGTAGAAGAAAATCTGCAGACGGCTTTTTCTGCGGTACCGCGCTCGCAACGTTTTATCGACCCGGAAGTTTTCTCGCTTTTTCCTGTGTTACAGCAAATGCTTAAACGCCGTGGTGGTGACCTTTCTGGTGGTCAGCAACAACAGCTGGCGATTGCCCGCGCACTATTACTGCGCCCGAAGATGCTGATTCTTGATGAACCGACCGAAGGTATTCAACCGTCGATTATTAAAGACATCGGCCGCGTGATTAAACTGCTGCGCGATCGTGGGGATATGGCGATCGTACTGGTGGAACAGTACCTCGACTTTGCTAAAGAACTTGCCGATGAATTTATTATTCTCGAGCGGGGGAGAGTGGTGAGTCAGGGGACTGGGGAAGAGTTGGAGCACTCTGAGGAAGCGAAGGAGCTGTTGGCTATTTGATTTTTTAGCCGCTAACTCGGTAGCCGCTGGCGCGGGTTAACTTTTTTGCCTGCCGCCAGGGTTCTATTGCCCTGTTTGGGGATTGCATCCCCGGGCGGGCGGCCCCTCCCCTGCTTCGCGCTTTCTGGGCCGTATTCCTGAAATTTACTGGCTTTTCCGGCAACCGGCTCCGGCGGGCATCCATGCCCGTATGTAGCCTCGTTCGGCATCCTGCCTCACGTTACCTTCAAAGCTGGCGTAAATCCCAGCGGCCCCAGAGGCGCAGAATTTAGCCCTCAATTTCGTATTCCAAAGTTATATTGGTCTTGCCGTTAAAGTAGCTGGTGGGCATGCCCACCAGAAAACGTTGCGGTTAAATCTGTTTAATTAAGAAGGATACTTTCGCGGACTGATAAATGCGCCTCTGGGGCCGCCGAGCAGAATGAAGA
>JAYNJA010000025.1:0-18386 GCA_038109705.1 Thalassolituus sp.
CAGCATCTCCGGTTCAGATGTAATCACCGCTCTGTATTCGATGTTTGATACCGCCGCCATGAGCCCGGGCCCGATGTCAGTGGAAGGCGCTCGTTACCTGATCACTCTTTCTGGTGGTGCTGACGGTATCGCACCGGTTGCAGTGAACTACGGCGGCGTTGCCGACGAAGTAAACGGCAGCACCGGTTTCACCGCATTTGAAGACGTTGAAGATATTTCCATCGTGATGTGTCCGGCGGCCTCAGCGGATGCGACTAACCATCAGGCCATAGTCGCCGAGATGCAGAAGCATTGCCGCAAGATGCGTTACCGCGTCGGTATCGTTGATGCCCGTGAAGGTATGTCTCTGTCTGAAGTTCGTGAATTCCGCTCGAACTTCGACGACAGCCGTCTCGCACTCTACTACCCATGGGTCGTAGCGGCTGACCCACGTGGCGTTAAGCCAACGATCAACCTGCCACCAGCTGGCTTTATCGCTGGCGTTTACGCCAACACGGACGTTCAGCGCGGCGTGCACAAAGCCCCGGCTAACGAACCTGTGATCGGTGCGCTGGGCTTCACTCAGGAAATCAACCAGTTCCAGCAGGAGCTGCTGAACCCTGCTGGCGTCAACTGCCTGCGCTCATTTGCTGGCCGTGGTCACCGCGTCTGGGGTGGTCGTACGCTGTCGAGTGATCCTGAGTGGAAATACGTCAACGTCCGTCGTTACTTCCTGTACCTCGAGCGCTCTATTGAGAAATCCACTCAGTGGGTTGTGTTCGAGCCGAACGGTGAACGCCTGTGGGATAACGTACGTATCACCATTGAAAACTTCCTCTACAACGAGTGGAGCAACGGCCGTCTGCTGGGCACTGCGAAGTCTGCGTACTTCGTGCGCTGTGACCGTAGCACCATGACCCAGAACGATCTGGATAACGGCCGTCTGGTCTGTGAAGTGGGCGTCGCAGCTCTGAAACCGGCGGAGTTTGTCATCTTCCGTATCGGTCAGAAAACTGCAGACAGCTGATTACCACAACTCATAACACTGAAGCCACGGCATCCGCCGTGGCCCACGAAGAAGGAATTTAGCAATGGCACAGTTTCGCGAAACTCCATACAGCGTATTTAATTACCTGGTAAACCTCGACGACGGCTCCGAAGGTGAAGTCGCCGGTGGTTTCTCAGAAGTCTCAGGCCTGAACGCTGAAGTCACTGTGGCGGAATACCGCAACGGTAACGCCCCAGTGAACTACGTGAGCAAAATCCCGGCGATTCATAAGTCTGGCGACGTCACACTCAAGCGTGGCGTTATTGGCGCGACCAACATCTACAGCTGGCTGGAAGAAATCCGCGCTGGCAACGTAGGTGCCAAGCGCAACGTGACGATTAAGCTTAAAAACGAAGATCCGACCAGCTCTGCAGCTGTGGTGACCTGGAAGCTGATCAACGCAATGCCAATCAAGTGGACTGGCCCGACTCTGACTGCCAAGGGCGGCAGCGATGTGGCCATGGAAGAACTGGTGCTTTCCGTCGAGCATATCGAGCAGGAATAACCAGTCCATGATGCAGGAAATGCTCGCTTCACGGGTGGTACTCAGCCCCCGGCCTCAGAGTCAGTCAGCGCTGCCGCTGGAAGTTGCTATGCTCGGGCACTGCCCGGGCCGCATCCGTACGCGCCGTTTACTGGCACTCACTGAGGCACTGAGTGAAATCCGTAAAGCCGGCTTTGGAGATACTGTCGACGCATTGATCGCTGATCCGGATGCTGCAGACCTGCATCACCTGCCAATACCATTACGCTCTGCCTCGGAATTCCACGATATATTCCCGGATGCCCGCAATGAGCCTGCGTATTATCACAGCACTCTGGCTGGCAATCTTTCCTGGCTTGCGCCCTGCGTCGATGATTTCTTCGCGAACGGCGGCCAGAAACTCTGGATTGTGGTGATCCCTGAAGACGAAGGTCAGCAGGGTTTCTTCCCTACCAGTGAGACCAACCTGATTGCGCCTGAAACCTTACGTGGACTGGCGACCTTGCTGGTGATTCCGCAGATTGGTGAAATCTGTCTGCCGGATCTGGAGCGCCTGCAGATTCCTGCACGCCTGCCGGACATTCCGCGCGTGCGCCTGGACAACCCCAATCCGGTATTTCTGCCCTGCGCCGAATCCGTTAATGACGATCATCGTGAGCGTCGTAACGACGATGAAATGGCTCTCGATGATCTGCCAGAACCGCTGGGATTCAATCAGGTTCTGCAGAATATTCTGCCGTGGCTGACGCGTTACCGCCCGGATATTCAATGCCTGCTGACACTGCCACTTGCCTATCTGGATGCCTCAGACAGTCCGGGGGCAGATACAGCGGCACTCGAGCTGCTGAACCAGATGCGTACCTCAGACAAGGCTGCCCTGTTGCGCCAGACCCAGTATCTGTTTCCGTATCTGCGTGGTAAGGGGCGACCGCTGCTGTCTCCGGTCGGAATCGTAGCCGGCAGGCAATCTCAGATCGCTATTCAGAAAGGCCCATGGCGCTCAGTCGCAGGTCTGCCATTGAAGTCAGACAACCTGCCGTACCCACGAATGACCCGCGCCGACGTCGTAGAAATGCGTAATGCGCCGGGGCTATCAGTTGTGGAACTGCGAAATCGTCAGGTCGAACTCGACGATGAGCGCCTCTGCGTACCAGCGCTACCGGCTTCAGACTACCGACACGCCAGCAGTCTCGAACGCTTTGATGCTTATCGTTCAGCAGAATTACAACGTCTGCTTGGCTATTTACGCCGTCAGCTGACCCGCTTTGGTGAACAGTTGGTGTTCAGTGCCGACGTACGGGACCCACGCCCACGTCTTCTGCTTGATCGCTTTTTCCGTAGCTTATGGCAGCGCGGAGCACTGCGTGGCCAGCGCGCCGAAGAAGCCTTCTCGATCCGTCAGATTCCCGCAGGAGAGAGCACGCTGTTAATTGAAATCGAAATCGCGCCTGCATTGCCGATCGACCGTATACGCCTGACCTTTACCAATACGGGCACCGATACAGGTACTGCGTGGCAGACCGACATCAGCACGGGAGGCACAAATGTCTGAATTTGTTCCTTTCCGCTTTAAGGTCAACCTCTACAACAGCTCCGACAACCAGCTGCTGTGCAGTGGCCGTTTCAGTGAAGTTTCTGGTTTTGAACTGACGATGGAAGCCAAAGCAATACAGGAAGGTGGCCGCAACTGGGGGGAAATCCAGCGCGCTGGCCAGACCAAATTTGCACCTATGACACTCAAGCGCGGTGTTACCACTGTGAATGATTTGTGGAGCTGGTTTGACGCGACGACAAGAGGCGCGAACTACGGCTACCGCCTGCATGGTGAAATTATCGTACTGGGTAATCCGATTAAAGCCGGTGAAGAAAACCCGGTCATGACCTGGAAATTACAAGGCGTAATGGCGACAAAGTTTAAAGGCCCGGATCTGAACTCCACCGCCAGTCAGGTCGCGATTGAAGAAGTACAGCTCGTGCATGAAGGCCTCGAACTTGTTCGCGACGGAGGTGAGAACTCAAATCCGGATGCTGCTCCTAACAACGCTCTTGCAGGAGGCCAACCATGACGGCTCCTGAACGCGGAAAAATGATCCCGGTGACCGGCGAAAATGACGATCCGGATATGAACAACGCCATTGATGTGCAGTTCAATCCGGTGTCTCTGAAGGTCAATCTCGCAAATACGCTGAAAGCCAATGAAAGGGATGGTAGTAGCGGCGCTGCACAGTACGTTGATAAGAGCTCGTCCACTCTGACACTGGATCTGATGTTCGATACTACCCGCTCGGATGAAGATGCGGGCGACGACTTTGCCGAAGGTTCTGACGTCCGCGACCTGACAAGACGTATCGCTGAAACCTTTATCAAGCCGGAAGAAACCAGCGACAACAAAATGAAAGCGCCGAAACGCTGTTTATTTCAGTGGGGCAGTTTCGAGTTCATTGGCATGGTCGAGAGTTACGACGAGACGCTTGAGTACTTCTCGCCTCAAGGCCGCCCTCTGCGCGCCAAACTGGCGCTGAAACTTAAAGAAGACCGCTTTCAGTTCCGCCAGCGTAGTAGTGGCGTGAGTGACGCCAACCCCGCGATGCCGACGCTTTCCCCTACTGGTCAGAGCGAAGATGCACAGCCCAAACCGGGCCAGGAAGACTCCCCCGTACCGGGACCAAGCGAAGGTGATAACAACTGGCGTGACACTTCAGATTACAACGGTATCGAGAATCCACGTATGCCGGGGGTCAGCACTCTGGCGACTCCGACTAAGGGGTGCAAACCCAGCGGCGGTCTTTCGGCTGGTGTCAGTGCAGGTTTCGGCGCGTCTGCAAGCATGAAAGCCGCAGCCAGCCTCAATGCCAACCTGAGTGCCAATCTGAATACAGGATTAAGCGCGGGCCTTACCGCTGGGATTAATGCCGGTCTGAGTGCAGGGCTGACGGTAAGTGCAGGATTTGGCGCAGGCCTGGATGCCGGAGTTGGTACCGGAGCTTCAGCCAGTTCGAAAGCAAGCGCGAGCACGGGAATTAAATCGAATATCAAAACCGACACCGGCGTCGGTTTTGAGTAACTCAGTTAAGTACTAAAAAGCCAGTTAAGTACTAAAAAGGGAGCACCGTATGCCAGTCATTATTGATGAAGTAATCGCAGATGTACCTGCAGCGCCTGTGCAACCCGCTGCAAGTATTCCTGCCACCCAGCAACCGATGCCACCGGTCGCGCAGGACATGATGCGCTTAATAGAAAAACAGCAGCAGCGCCAGAAGCGCCTGCTGGTTGATTAACAGAAACAGTCTGACAACGGATCTCTGCAGAAGACGACTATGCCCTTAATTCCGGAAGCCTATTACAGCAGCAACCCGACCATCCTGATCGACGGTGAATTCCGTGGCGATCTCAGTGATGCGCTCGGTAGCATGGTGGTGAATCTCACCCTGCGCGGCTGTGCCCATGCTGAGCTGACGGTCAGTAACTGGGGCTTGCCGGAAGGTGGTCAGGAGCCGGATTTTCTGTTCACCGATATCGCCCTGGGCACCGCGGTCGAAATTCAGATGGGTCAGCCCGAAGACCTCATTACTATTTTTAACGGCGAAATCACGGCCATCGAAGAAGAATACGGCCATGGGGCCCCTCTTCTGACACTGCTGCTGCAGGACAAACTGCACCGCATGGCCCGTAAACGTCAGAACCGCACTTACGAAGAACAATCGCCAGACGACATTATCCAGGCCCTTGCCAGTGATCTCGGTGTACAGACAGACATTCAGGTATCCGGCATTACCGACAGCTGGCACCAGATCAACGAGAGCGACCTCGCCTTTCTGCTGCGCCTGTGTGACCGCTTCGATATTGCCCCTCGCCTGCATGATGGAGCACTACGCGCCCGTCCGGAAGAAAGCGACAGCGAACCCCATGAACTGAACGCACAGGACAACGCCTTAAGCGTCCGCCTTATAGCCGACCTCAATCACCAGCCACTGAATTCGACGTCGCAGGGCTACAACCTGGGCTCTGCCGAGGCCGTTGATTACAACAGTGCCAGCATGACACCAGCGCCTCAGGCAACGACAGCAGCCTCGACATTAAGTGAACTGAGCTGGGACAGCGAAGAAACCGTACCCCAGCCATTTGCCCGCTCACAGGCTGAGGCCGAGGCCTACGCCAAAGCGCATTTCCGTCGCATGGCTAAGCGTTTTGTTCAGGGCGATATCGTCTGTCAGGGCATGCCGACACTGCGCAGCGGTCGTGAAATTGAGCTCAGTGGTGTGTCACCACGCATGGAAGGACGTTATCAGGTCGTCCACTGTACGCACCGCTTTGATCGTCGTTCCGGCTTTGAAACCCACCTGAAAGTGAACAAATCAGACTGGAGTCCCGCATGAATGTGCACGCCCCCGGTCAGCTGCAGGCCCTGCAACTGGCTCAGGTTATTGATAACGCCGATCCTGATCAGCGCGGCCGCGTAAAAGTACGCCTGCAGTCCGCCCCGCTGGAACTATGGGCCAGCGTTGTTGTGCCATCGGCGGGCAACGATTACGGCACCAGTTTTATCCCCCGCGTTGACGAAATTGTAGTGATCAGTTTTATCAGCCATGACATGCCAATGGTATTGGGCAGCGTCTGGCAGGGCAGCTCAAGCCAGCCCACAGAAGCTGACCCGGTGGAAGAAAAGTACGTGGTGAAAACCCCATCAGGCACAGTACTCGAATTCAGCGATGAAGAACCCAAGGTCTCGCTGACCACCCGCTCCGGCTACAACATAACCATCGACGAAAGCGGTGGCGGCGAAATCAATATCGAGCGCGGCACCCAGAGCGTGACCCTGACCAGCTCAGATATCAGTGTAAACAGCGCCGGACCGGTGAATATCACCGCCAGCAATGTCAGTGTCAGCGCTAGTGCGGTTCAGGTAGACGCTGCCATGTCGACATTCAGCGGCGTGGTGCAGTGCAACACCATCATCGCCACTTCGGTTGTAGGTACCACCTACACGCCGGGTGCCGGGAATATCTGGTAAGGGTGTGTGATGAATACTGTCCATAAACTACATGACGTCGCCCTCCGTCCTGCCTTCTTCGAAGGCGGGAACCATGCGACTTTGCTGCGTTACCTTGATCCGGATTTTGTTAATCGCTTCCGTCAGGACGTGCATCAGAAGCGCTTTTCTGCACCGCAATTCCGTGACTGGCTCGAGGAAGAACGCCACAGCCACCACGACGATACCCCGGTATTACGCCTGCCAACGCACAGAGCGTTTCATCTGGTCTGCCTTGAAGTGGTCTGTCAGCGTCTGGGAACACCAGCGCTTGATCCACAGAAAATTGCCTCCGCCGGATTTGTAATCCGCCGCGAAACCTCTGAAGGACAGCAAGCATGGATTATGGAAGAAGGCGAAGCCGTCGGCTGGCAATCGCGTCAGGCACCTACCGCAGATCCGGATCTGAGCCGTCGCCTTTGTCGTAACGGTATTCTCCATCGCCGTCCGGATCAGTTCGCCTTCAGTGGTGAAGAAGTACATCCGCTGCACCCGATGACCATCACCGATGACAAAGGAAAGTGCCGCACCCTACTGTTTGGCTATGTGCCACTCGGTGGGTTTTATTACGAACGCAATGCATCACTATCGCTTTCAGACAGCGCCGAAATCAATGATCTGGCCATCGTGAATCTGCCGTGGCCATTCGGATATGCGAATGGTCGTAACCGCAGCTGGAACCGCCGCAACGACACGATTCAGGTTGAGCGCGGAGAGCCGACCAAGGCTTTTACCGAACTACTGACACACCTGGTAAATCGCTATCACGTAGGTGAAGCCGACCGTACAGAAAACGCCGACATCGAAGCTTTGTGCAACGACATTGAGTTCTACGATCCGGATGCCTGGATACGGATGCCACTTCTGCCTTCATCCCTGACGGCTAAACAGCAGAAACTGCGCTTGGGTGTCAGCAATCCTTTCGGTGCATCCACGCTGAACATTCTGCCGGTCAGCACCGGGCAGAGCATTACCGGCTACCTCAAAGCCTGTTTTGCCCGAGGCGGTGATAACCCGTTAGTAAAATGGCAGGCAGATGTCAGCAACCGTGCCGATCGTGTGGGTGGCCTGCAGAATCTCGGTTCTATTCCAAAACTGCCACAAGCCGATGGCAGCGGTGTACTGACGGATTCTCTGGCAATCACCGAAAGTGATGCCGAATCCTTGCGTCTGGCGCTGGGCCAGCGTCTGCGCTCGTTGACACTGGCGACTGCTAAGGAAATTCCGTTACCCAAGTTTGGTCAGGACGCCGACGACCGCTTCCGCATCATTCCGTTTGTGCGCTCGAAAACAGACAAAGGTGGCGAGCAGATTACCTGGGCCGACAGCCGAAGCCAGTCAGACCTGTTCCGCGTAGCCGCGACCTTTGACCCGGAAGCCAGCCGCCCGTCTCTGATCCCGATGCCATCACTACGCGACCTGAAACGTGGTCTCGCAAAAGGCGCGAGCATCCTGACGCCGGGAGATACTTTCTCGGTGGTTAATGCGCTGAAGTTCAAAAAAGGCGTCAGCGAAGAAACGGTTCAGATCGACAACAACTTTGGTGCCACCGTGCAGTGGATCTGCTCCTTCAGCCTGCCGGTGATCACCATCGTCGCCATGATTCTGCTGATGATCATGGTGTCGTTACTCAACATTATTTTCTTCTGGATGCCGTGGGTACGAATCTGCCTGCCATTCCCGAAGATACCGAAAGGCCAATAGAGGAAATCAACGGATGAGCTCGCGCACCCCGACCCCCAACATCCAGAGCTGGCCACTCGGACAGATTTCCGTAGATGGCCGCATGAGCTGGTCAACCGATGACAACAGCGTGCGCGAAAGCATGCTGAACATTCTGCTGACCCGCCCCGGTGAGCGTCTTCAGCGCCCGGAATTTGGAGCCGGTCTGATGAAGTTCGTCCACCAGCCGAACAACGAAACCACCCGTAATCTGATCGCCGGCGTCGTAAGGAAATCGCTGACGGTCTGGGAAACACGGGTGGTGATTGATGGCGTCGATGTGACTCCAGCCAGAGAGAATCTGGCCGAAGTGCATATCAATATCCGCTATCACCTAAGACATAATCAGGTCCCGTCGTCACTGGGACTGCGCCTGAATCTCGGCGTGTAAGGAGGACTATTCATGCCGTTACCTGTGCCGAATCTTGATGACCGCCGCTTTGATGATCTGGTTGCCGAAGCCCGCAACCGGCTCGCGGGCCATCTGCCAGAACTGACTCAGGTTGCTCCGGGCGACCCGGTGCATGCCTTTATCGATCTGTTTGCCTGGCTGACCGAAACCATTATTTACCGCGCCAACCTGATACCAGAGCGCCAGCGTCGTATTTTTCTGAATCTGCTGCAGATCCCTGTGCGCTCGGCGGTGCCTGCCAGCGGTTTTATCAGCATTGATGGCAGCCCAACGACGGTCACTCTGCCGCCGCTGGTGCCAGCGGGAAGCCAGCTACGTGCAGGCAAAACTATGCTGTCGACCACTAGCGAACTGCAGCCAACCTGCCTGAGTGCGCAGGTGTTAGTGAAAGAGCTGTTAAGCAGCGATGATCTCGATGCCATTGGCATGACACTGCAGGATCTGCACGAGCAGTACGGTCTGCGCGCCGGTGAAATGCCGAAGCCATTCCGCTCGCGCCGTTTAGCCGTCGGCGAAGAAACTCTCAGTCTCGCTAACACCCTCGACCAGAGCTATTACCTTGCCTGTATAGCCCCGAAAGGTCTCGCAGGTCAGCTGAGTGCGTTGCGCGAGTCTTTCGCAGGTATGCGCTTCAGTGTTGCACTGGCTCCAGCAGACAGCCTGATCGCTGAAGACAATCTGATTATCGACACCGCCAGCGATGTGCACCCGCGCCATCTGGTGTGGGAGCTGATGGCGCCGGGCCCGGATGGTTCGACCCGCTTCCTGCCCTTAGAAGTCATGTCAGATACTTCACTTGGCGGCCGCCGTCAGGGCGTTGTGCGCCTGCGTCTGCCAACCAATCCAGACCTGTTTAGTTCTTTTGCTCAGGCTGATCCGATGTTTAACGGCACCAGTGCGATGCCACCCGCTCCGGAAGAAGAAGACACCGCCGAGCGCGTTGCCTTCTGGCTGCGCCTGCGTTCACCGGACGAACCACAACTGCAACTCAGCTACATCGGCATCAATGCCGTTGATATCGTCGCGCAGGGGCAACGTACCGATATCCTGTTAGCGACCGGCACCGGCCAGCCGGAGCAGGTTATTCAGCTTCCGGATGCCAATATCGACGCAATCTCGTTAGTGCTGCAGGTTGAAGAAAACGGCAGCTGGCAGACCTGGCAGGCGCTGGATTTTATTGCCGGACAAGGGCCTGAGGCGCGTGTATTCCGCCTCGATGCTGCTACCGGCTACATCTATTTTGGCGACGGCACTGACACAGGTTTGCGCCCTGCCCGCGGTGCACGAATCCGCGCTGCGGCGTACCGTTTTGGCGGTGGCCTGACAGGTAACCTCGCCGCGGGCTCGATCAAAGAACTGGTCGATGGCAGCAGCCGCCTGCGCCCACGCCACGACTGGCCGTTGAGCGGTGGACGTGACGCCGAAACACTAGCCCAGGCCGAAAGCCGAATCCCACAATTTCTGACCCACCGTAACCGTGCGGTGACGGCCACAGATTTCCGCGCCCTGTGCCTGAACAACCCGGTTGCGCCAGTTGCCCGCGCAGAAGTTAAAGAAGGTTTCCTGCCGGGAGCGAACCTCGCCGCTGCCCAACGAAATGTGCCGGGTGCGCTGTCGGTATTTGTGCTGCCACCGGGTGAGGTCAGCGTAAACCACTGGCCGCGACCTACCCGAGGCCTGCTGAAAGATGTCTTTAACTATCTGATAAACCGCTGCCTGCTCGGCACTGAACTCTATGTCTTGAGCCCGCAGTTCGTACCTGTTGCAGTGAGTGTGTTGGTGACCGTACGCGATCGCAGCACCGAGCAGGAAACCCTGAACGAAGTCTCTCAGGCAGTGACTTCATACCTGTCGCCACTGGCTCCCGGTGGCAGCGCAGGCTCGGGCTGGTCGCTTGGCAGTGCCGTTCGCGCAAACGAACTGCTGGTGCAGGCGGCGCGCATTCCCGGGGTGCTGTCAGTGAATGCGATTGCCCTGTTTGCCTTATCAGAAGATACCGATGGCAAGCCATTCTGGCGTCGCCTGTCAGCCAATGAGAGCCTGGTGCTCGATGATTATCAATTGCCGGAACTGGCCGGGATTTATGTCGGCGCTGGCGGTGAAGGTCTGGCAGGCACTGGCGCTGTAGCGGTGCCTCCACTTCCACAAGGGCTTCGTAACTATAAGGGCGGCACCGGTGACAACGGTGACAATGAAATTGCCGTACCTGTTGTGCCGGAGCTGTGCTGATGGACGCCAATAACACGCCCTATTTTCTGCTACGTAGCGCCGACGAACTGCGTCATGGGTCGCGCCGTCTGGAATGGCACCCCAAAACTCAGAGTCTGAGTCTGCGTCAGAAACAGCTGTTGCGCTTGCCGGTAAGTCAGCCAGTGGATGCGCTGACAATATGGGAAACGGCGTTGCCTATGGCGGTGGACGAACATTATCAGGTCGCACGCCTGAATAACTCCCGTACGCGTGTTGAGTACAACAGCGGTGGCGGCTGGAGGCCATTAACCGACGATCTCGCTGATGATATCAACGCGCCCGGCGATGCCTTACTGACCGACATTGCCCTCAATGCGTCCGGCCGCATGGCCGTGCCCTACAGCAATGCAGCGACAGGCGACGGCAGCCTCAAGGGTGTGCTTGTTTTTCATCTGGGTAAACGCTGGCAGACCCAGTGCGATTTACCGCAGACGCCGCTGCGTGCGTTGGCAGACAACGGTCAGCGCATCTGGTGCTTAGGTGCTGACGCACTGATGCTGTGCGAAGGTGAGCCGTTGCCCGCGCCTTACGCAGGCGACCCGAGCCGTTTTGAGCCATTAACCATCAACCCGCACGAGCTCAGCTGGCGCTGGACCCAGGCTCTGCCATCCGGCTGGCAGGCGCTGGCACTGTGCTCTGACGACACTGACCTGTACATTCTGGTGCATGATGGTAGCGGCGCAGGACTCGGCAAACAGCGTATTCTGCGCCGCCCGTTAATCGGCGATGAACATGAAGAATTCCGCCACTACGACCTTGATTCTGCCTGCCCGTTTGTTATCGACCTTGAATATGCCGGAGACGGCCGTTTTGCTGCCCTCGCCCCACGCGAGGCCGGCGATACCGGTTTCGTAAAACGGGACTGCCCGGTACTGGCACTGGAAGAATTTGCAGAAGACGATAACCCGCTTAATGAACCGGGCGAGGCACGCCTGATCTACGAACGCTACCCGATGCTGGGGCTGGCCGAAACCCGCTTCGCCAGCTGCGCTGATGGGCAACTACGTTATCAGGCCCCCGAATCTGAAGACTATCCGGGCTTTGCACCACGCCCACGTGAACTTCACGCCCTGCGTCAACCGCGCTATGAAGATGAAGCGTCAGCTCTGCTGCAGGAAGTGCTGGATTCCGGCGCTCCGGGCACAGCATGGCACCGGCTCTATCTTGATGCCTGTATTCCCGCCGGTTGCAGTATCCGTATTGCCGCCCGTGTTTTCGACGATGCCGAGGCACGTGGTCGCACAGACATTCTGATGCAGCCAGCGCCGGTCTGGAACCCACTGCCGTCCGAGCAGCCGTATCAGCAGGCGTTATCGGGGTACGAAGAAAATCGCCGCGGCCTGTTTGAAATTCTGCTGCAGCGTCCGGAGGGCCCGGTACGCTCACTCAACGGCCGCTATCTGCAACTGCAGGTGCACCTCACTGGCAGCAGCCGGGCGACACCGGCTATTCATGCAATACGTGTGTATGCACCGCGCTTCTCGTATCAGGAAGCTTACCTGCCGGAACTCTTCCGTCAGGAACAGAGCTTTGATCCCGACAACGCCACAGGCCCGGCTAACGGTGCTGACGTACGCGAACGCTTATTAGCCACGTTCGAAAGTATCCTGACGCCACTCGAAGGTCGCGTTGCCGCCGCTGAACAGTTGCTGCACCCGGATACCGCACCCGCTGGCAACTTAAGCTGGCTGGCGAATTCATTGGGCGAAAGCTTACCCACACACTGGCCGGAGGCCCGTAAGCGCCGCTGGCTGGCGAATCAGACGCTGATCCAGCAACGTAAAGGCACACTCCCTGCGGTAAATCTCGCACTGGACATTGTTACCGACGGCGGCGTGCAGAACGGCAGCGTGGTAGTCACCGAAAACTTCCGTCTGCGTCGCACCATGGCCACTATTCTCGGGGTCGATATGGACGACCGCGACCACCCACTGACCCTGGGCACAGGCATTACCGGTAATTCCATTATCGGCGACAGCCTGATTCTGTCAGAGATGAACGCACGCGAGTTTCTCGCCCTGTTCGCCCCTGAAATAACGACGGAAATAGCGACGGAAGACGAACGTCAGGCCGTCGAAGATTTCTTCGATAAATACGCGCACCGCATCAGCATTCTGCTCCACGGCCCGGCCCGACAGCAGCGTCAGGCAGTCGAAGACATGCTGCGCGAGCAGCTTCCGGCACACCTGCAATGGCGCATTATCGAAACCGAACATCCTTTCATTCTGGGCACATCACCACTGCTGAGTGTCGATACCTGGCTGGAACAACGTCCAGCAGATGAAAGAGTCACTATTAACCGCACGCATATTGGCCGTGAGGGCTTGCTGGTCAATCCAGTCGCCTTCTCGCCGCGCGATATTAACCACCGCCAGAGCTCTGGCGGGGCCATGAGCTGAAGGAGGCCCTATGTCTGAAATGGACGATCTTCCAACCCTGGAGCAGGACGACCGCTTAGCCGAACCGCTGCGCCGGGTGTCTTACGAAGCAGGCATGATGCTGGGACTGGAAGCGACCCGTGACGAGCAGGCCTACCATCGCCGCCGTCTGACGCGTCACCAGTACTGGTTACAGGGCTTCGGCACACTTGCTGGCCTGAATGTCAGCATGACACCAGACACACACCCGGACCGCGACGACGACACCACAGTACGCCTGCAGGTAAGCCCCGGTATTGCCCTCGACGGTCTCGGGCGCGAAGTCATGCTGCACGAAACCTACTGCATTGACCTGCGCCAGTGGCTGAATGCTCAGACCGAAGCCAGCCTGCTCGAAGGCTATGACGGCGGCCCCGGACATCTGTGGCTGAAAGTCTGTATCCGCCATAAAGACTGCGCGATTGCCCGCCAGCCAGTAATGGCTCGCAAACTGAACCTGAGTACTGATGCAGTGCAGCCTAGCCGCACCGCAGACAGCGTTCAGCTGGAGCTGATTCCGGAGCGCCCACCTGTTGATGACGACCGTTACGCGCCGTGGGGTAGCCATGAAGCCGTGGCCAACCACCTGCCTGATCTGAGTACAGCCGAGCAGGCAACCTTGCAGGCAGCGACAGATAGCAGTGCCGCCGCCGGTGCTCAGATGCATCTGCACGCCCGTCTGCTGCATGCCCTCGATAGCAGCGGCCTCAGCACCCGCAATCTGGCCGATGAACTTGAATCCGGAGCACGCCTGTTGTTGGCCCGCATCCGCATTGAAGTGAGCCCGATCGACAACCTGATCGTGAACCCGGAACGGATTCAGATTAACAATCTGGTGCGCCCGTTTATTACCACTGCCAGTCAACTGGCCTGGTTGCACCGCCAATGATTACTCGACTAACGGACACCACCGAGAACGCTGCCCGCGCAAGGAGACACCATGACTGAGATACTCTTCCAACCTCTGGGCAACCCATTGGCCGCCAGCCGCCCGATGGAAAAGATCGCCGATATTGATTCGCGTCTGACCCGCACCCATTACTTCGATGGTCGACTGCTGACCGCCGAAGATCTGGAACGCGATCAGGTGTATCTGGACGAACGCCTGCGCGAAGCCGGAAAAATCCTGGGCGAAGGTGTGGCACAAGGCCTTGAGCTGAGCTTTGATCGTTATTCAGGTGTGCTGACTCTGACAGCGGGCTTCGGTATCACCCGACTGGGGCGTATCGTGCAGCTGGATACCAGTCTGACCGTGAACGTGACCGATTCGGCGCTGATTTCGCAGATGAATAAAGGCCGCTACCGTCACTTTAACCGTGGCCTCTACGCGGTTGTACTCAACTACGTCGAAGTCGCTACCGATCTGGCAGAAGTATTTCCGACGGATCTGGCGAGCAAGCGCGGCTCTGACTACGCTGCGGTAACTGAAGGCGTTCAGCTTGGCTTAGTGCCTCTGCCAATCGCACTGACTCAGCAGGATGAACTGCGTGCCCGCGCCAGTCTGCAGCGCACACTGCAGGATAACGAGCTCGCGGACTCTATGATTCCCGGCGACAGCCTGCCGTTAGGTGTACTGGCCATCCGTAACGATGCGCCGCAGTGGCTCGACAGTGATCTGCTGCGTCATCCACCACGCCGTGAAGCCACCAGCTTTAATTCGCTCGAAGATCTGTATCGCCAGTACAACGCCCTGTTTGCCGATGTAATGAGCCATCGCCACTCGGGGGCTATGTCGCTTGATTTTGCCGCCAGCGATTATTTCAGCCTGATGCCCGCTGCTGGTCGTATGCCGAAAGCAGCAGTCGATGCGGAACGAGGCGTTCAGAGCTTCTTCCCGGATCATTACAACGTGCACATTGCACCGGTACGCATGGCAGAGGCGGAACTTCTTTTAGAAGAATCACTGCCACTGCCAGCGATTGATCTGAGCTCGAAAGAAATTGCCGACATCATGATTCTGGTGCCACTAAGCAACTACAACTACGGCCGTCTTGCTGCACAGCTGGAGCGTCGTAACGATGTTCCGGAACGTCGCCTGAAGGCCATCGATCCGCTACGTCTGAGTATTTATCCACGTCCTGCGCCGCACGAAATTGATACCGACGCCGACGTCTGGCGCGAAATATTTAATGCTAACGACAATGAAGCCGTACTCTATGTTCGCCGTCCGGTACGTGCCGCCGAAACCATTGTCAGTGGTATCGTGCTGGCCAATGGCTTTGATTTACCGCCAGATCCGGATCCTGTTTCTGATCCTGTGAATAACTCTCCGACAGATAGCGTCGTGGATGCTGAGCCAGTGCCTGTTGATGTGGTATCTCCTGTCGACAGTGGCGGCACCGTGGTCGACGAAGGCAAAATTTTCCTGAATTTCTTTAATCTTTATTCGGCATCGGAATTCCGCTCGCCGAAAAGCGATCCGGAACTTGAAGCCTTCAAAATGCTGGCAGAAAAATTCGGTAAAGATGCCGAAACTACCCAGGACTTTATGTGGCTACTGATGCGTATCAGCCCATGGTTCGACCCGATTCTGTGGCGCACCCTCGCACATCTCACCCGTAATGGCATGCTTAAAGAACTGTCTTCCATGCTGTTCGAAAACGAGAATGGCCACCCGAATATGACTGGCAAAATTATCTACAAACTGTTGGATAACACCGGAGCCGAGGGTGAGCTTCTCGACGAAGTGAAAAAGCTGGTTGAGATGATTCCGGCCTGATCAGGGAGATTGCCATGATAACTATTCCTCTGCACCGTCCTGTCGCCAGCCATCCGGATCTGGATCGCCTGCACCTGTTTGCAGGGCGACATCTGGGCGAAGACGAGTTTGACCAGCGCCAGAACTACGCCGAAGCCAGACTAGCACCGCTGTTAGCCACGCAATATCCGGGCGTGATCCATGGCCTGAATTTACAGGCACGTGAGCGCTCAGGTCTGGCTCGTGACCTGAATCTGGTTGTGACGCCCGGAACCGGCATCACTCCTAAAGGCGCCTCAGTGGCGCTGCAGTCACCGCTACGTTGCAGCTGGCAGGATCTGCTGGACGAGTTTTTCAGCCGTCGTGCGACCAATGACCCAACCGGTGTGTATTACCTGACACTGCACCAGAGCCAGAACAGCATTGATCCGCCGAACGCCGATCCGTGTCAGCGTACGGCGTTTGACCCAACGCGGGACACGCAACTGGTTGCCCTGTCCTCACTGCGTCTGCGTAAGATCATTCTGCCTGCGGGATACAGCCATACCGATCAGCCGCATAAATTGCAGAATCTGGTCAGCGCCGACAGCATTGATAAAGATTTTGGCGAGGATTATCCGGATTCCGTCATGCTCGGCCTTGTTGCCTTCGACGATTCGGCTGATGGTCCACGCCTGCTCTGGGCATCGGAAGCGGCTGGCCGGGTTGAATCGAGAAAATATTCGGGCTATTTCACTCTGCTGAATCAGACCCAGGAAGCCCTGCGTGAGCTGATGTTTATGCGCCAGCAAGGTAGTTTTGCTGCACAATCGCTGCGCGATTTTCTGGCCAGCAATCTGCATCTGCAATATCTGCCTGCAGCCGGGCAACTGCCGCTCCCATGGCTTGAAAATATCGCGGCAAACCCTCCAACAATGAATGGTCTGCCTGCGCATATTGGAGTCGATATGATTCCGGTGGCAGAGGATGCATTACAGGAACTTCTGTTGCGTCATTTGCCGCGCAGAGTGATTGATCTGTCGCAGCCTGCAGGGGACCGCATGCGCCTGCTGCTGTCGATGAAACGGGACGTATACCGCCCGGATATTCTCGATATTCCAGCCACTGACAGTCAGCTCGAAACCGATATTTTCAACTTCTGCAAAACAGCGTATATCCGCTGGCTGAATTGGAAAGAGACCTTTAATTCACTGTATTTTGTCGTACCGGAATACACATCCGCGTATGGCAACACCCTTTCATCTGAGGACGAAAGCGCGCTGAGATTGCCTCTGCCGTCATCGGCACCGATGCTGCCAAATGTATTGTTCAGCCGCCTCGATAACGCCGCACGCAAACGGCTTGAACTCTCGGCCGCCGACGCCCTGCCATACCCATACAGCGAAGCGGACCCAACTGCACCGGCATCGTTTACCGCCTGGGCGCCATACTCTCAGGGTGTGTACCATCCGCCGCTGCTGCCAGCACCAGATAATCACGGGCTGATTCCAGAATATGCCTTAGTCGAAAAAGATCTGGACACTCTGGAAGACACTATCCGCGATCTGCGTACCAAAGTAGAACGCACCCGCGATGTTCTTCTGCTGCAACGTCAGCAGCTGGATTCCCAGACCGTGTCACTCGCCTCTCTGGCGGGCGGTGTTGCCGGTGATGGCAAAGGTCTTCAGGTGGCTCGCTGGTTACCGTATGCAAGCTTAAATACCGACGCGGTTCCTGGAGAAACCAGCACGCGCGTGACTACAACAGCAAACACAGCAGCAACTACCACACAGAGTGTTAAGGTCGCCACAGACAGCACTGCGGAATCGACTTACAACTATCGCCTCGCTGACTATCAGACCGTCGACAAATCACTTCTGGAAAAAATTGCACTTCAGGATGCAGAGTTTACCGAAGCGACACGTACGACATATCTGAAAGAACCGATTTTAACCACGGCATCGCCTGATAAATATTCAGCCTTTGAACTGAGCCTGAATCAGGACCGGATTAATCGCCTGCAGATTCCGACTGCCGCTGTCAGTAAGCCTGCGTTTAATGCCAAAGAATTCAGCTTCGGTGTGCTGGATCACATCAGCCCCGATGTCAGCGAATACAACAAGGCATATACAGGAATGTCGGATCTGTTGAAAACCATCGACGATCTGTTTCCTGATGCTGTTGAAAACGCCGATATCCGTCGGGCACTCAAAGGAACTTCAAACCCAACTGACACCGCACTGAGCGATAGCGAAGTTCTTAATCTGAAAACACCGTCTGTCATTATCAGTGATGCAAAAGCAGCTGCAATTCAGCACCTGCAACAACTTCAGACCGACGCCGATGCTGCTGTCGCTGCAGGTGAGCC
>JAYNJA010000025.1:18396-20900 GCA_038109705.1 Thalassolituus sp.
ATTGCCAAACAAAGAGCACCTGATTGGGCTGTTTGCTAACCAGAAACGGTATGAGGCGTTATTCGCTGCAGGTAAAACCCTGACCCGCTGGATCATGGTGATGGAAACCCGCTACAACGGGTTAGAAAAAGAGCTTCAGGAAGCATTGCGCAATCTTAAGATGCTCACGGTGCAGCAGGAAAAACGCAAAGAAGAAATTATTCAGGCACGCATTAAATTACGTCAGCTGGATAGTCTGGCTGATGAAGCCCTGGGTGATTACAGCGTAGCCCAACAATTATTGGATGAAGACTGGCAGCGTGTTTATGCGAAAAATTTAGAGCGCACCCGCATTCTGACGACTCAAGTTGAGGGGCTGTATTACGTGCGTGTCCGTCAGACCGAAGTATCACGCCCACTGGCTGACCCATTGCCGTTGCGTCGTGATAATCCGGCCGATCTGGTACCGGGCTGCACGCCGGATCCGGATGCAGATATTGCGGATGCACTGCTGCCATTCTGGCAGGCTGTGCGCGAAATTCCGCTAAAAAGCTGGGCTGCTATTGCCCCACTCACACTACGCCTTAATGCAATTCCAGATTTCGGATTTATTTCGACGCTGCGCGATACCCGCCTGACGAAAGCGTATCCGCAACTACCGGTCCTGAAGACAGAGAAGACAGCGACGGTTACCGCAAGTGCCGCCGTACGCTCTGTCGAAGATAGCCCTGCATTTGTGAAACTGGCTGCAGACAGCAGAAAGCGTGTTTCGCAATGGGCTGCAAAACCGCTGCCTGTATCCGGGCTTGTCATGCCAGCCGTCAGTATCGCGGCTGTTATTTCTCTGGAAGATATTCAGAACCACAGCAATCGTCGCCTGCGTAAGGCCGGCATCGAGCTTCTGGAAAAACTGGAGCAGTGCCAGATCTGTCTGCAGCAGACACTGTCGTCTCTGCCCGGATCTGTACGTCTGCGCTGGGGGCAGCTGGCTGAGGATAATCAGCTACCGGTCGAAGCCATCGCCCGCTGGCCAGGTCTGAAAGACGCCGAAGAATCGAGTTTTACAACAACACGAACTCTGGTGGAACTGGTGGAATGGTGGTTCCGTCAGATGTCAGAAAACGCCGATAGCGAAAGCCGTCAGGCTATGCGAGATATGATCCGTGCGGCGGTTATTTACGCCTCTCTGGGTAACCCGCAGGAAATCGTCAAAGGCACGATATTCTCACCACCGCGTCTGATGCTGCCGGGAGAACAGTTCCGCGTTGCCCTTAACCGCGCGGTTATGCCGGGCAAGATTCTGCAATTACTGACTCACGAGCAGGAAGTGGCAGCAGAACTGACCATTGAAGAAAACGACGGTGAAGGTACCCGGGTACGCATCACAAAAGTGCTGCGTCAGGATATCGAATTTACCAGTCAGGTTTCTGTGATGGGCCGGGTACGGTAATTCATGACTGGCGCATGGTTCGGGCGATCAGCCAGCGATCAGCAGACGCGGATACGTAAACTGAGTATCCGCGCACCTGAAGCGCAGCAACAGCAACTGCAGCGGGATATATCGCTGGCCGACTGGCCTGAAGTTAATGATCAGCGTGTGGTGTTTATCCGCAGGATTCACGCCACAGCGCCTGCTCATCAGATCGCCTCTGAGTTGAAAGAACAGACGCGTAGTCTGATCAGTTACGGAAACTCAGATAACGTTCGTATTTTCGACAATTCCGTTGAGATGTTGGCCGGACTTCTGAGTGATGCAGCACAAGGCCAGATCGCAACGAAATGGTACTGGAAAAAATGGCACTCCCTGAGCAACCAGACTCCGGCATCTGCGATTATTCAGATCGCCGGAGATTTCAGTGATTCGGTCACTGGTGCGATAAGCATGCTGGTTCACAGTAATAAGAGCAATAACAAAGCTAGCGCTTTATTTTCTGCTTTGCACGAAAGCGAGGCAGCCTACCTGCTTGCGATGCTGTGTCATGAGCTGGGCTATCCTGCTCCTTCCTCTCCTGTTTCAGCGGCGAGAGATAAAGCTGACAGATCAGTTTCCACCGCGTTTAAAACAGCCTCCGCAATACAGCTACCTGACAACACACTTCTGAACTGGCGGGCAGTATTTGACTCATTACCTGATAAGGGTAATAGCCTTACCCCACACATCCAACTGGCGGCCTGGATAATTGCTAAACAATATCTGCCGTTGATGCTGACTCAGGAACCAGACCTGGCCGTCGGATTAGTTGCTCAGCAGTTGCGTACTGGTACTGAAGCCATGCACAGCAACAGCGGTCCGTACGATGGGAATCGCCACCACAGAAATAATTCCCCTCTCGCTGAACAGAAACAAAGTACTACCACCCCGATAAATACGAACTCTGCCAGCGAAGACAATACACCTCTGGTAGCAAGCAATATGTCCGAAGTACTGCACTCGGTGAAAACACTGGGTACTGACGTTCTAGCAACAACAGATTCAGCGGCTCCTCATAGTCGCACAGAGACTGCACTAGAAACCACAGCAGCAA
>JAYNJA010000026.1:0-11034 GCA_038109705.1 Thalassolituus sp.
CATACGTGATAGCCCCGACCTCTGGTCGTGCGATATTGATGGTGCCAACGGCAGAAGCTAGTGCATCACCAGTTATATTTTCTCGAAGTGAGAACGTTACCAGATCATCTCCGGAACAACCTTTAGCGGTATAAGTGACACTAACGCTACCGCTACTGGTAACAGCGTTCTCTTTACTGAACCCCGCTCTTCCATCCGAAAAACAGACAGAAGAAAAGGTAACTACATAGCTTTGAGATACAACCTGCCTGTTGTTATTGCCACCATCCACAATATTAACGCTGATCGTCGTAGACCCACCTGCTGACAACGTATCGCTGGTGATATTCAGGGCCCCCTTAGAGAAACTTGAGCCTGAACCAGTCCCCAGAAGAGGCTCTTCGACCTCCGCATCGGTTGTCACATCTGCGACGTCCTCAACTGCAGCCTCACCACCAGTAGAGTTACCAACGACAACATCGTCGCCACCGCCACCACCGCAAGCAGTCAGCACCGAAGTAAAAAATAAAGCAGCCAAATAAGCGGGTGTGCGCATGGGTGACCCCTCCCTGATTAAAATTATTACAGCGTCACATTGACCCGAAGCATACCACTGCTTTAAGGGGGGGCACTACCGTAAAAAAAGAAAACGCGACCGGAGTCGCGTTTTATGGCGCAGACGGTCACTTCCGTCCGCTATGTCACTGATATATCAGCAATCAAATATGCAGATCAGACATCCAGAAAGTCCAGGATACCTTCTGCCGCCTGACGACCTTCATAGATCGCGGTAACCACCAGATCTGAACCACGCACCATATCGCCGCCGGCGAATACTTTCGGGTTAGAGGTCTGGTGTTTGAACTGCTGCTCTTCCGGTGCAACCACACCGTCCCAGCTGTTCAGTTCGATACCGAAGTCTTTAAACCATGGCGCAGGGCTTGGACGGAAACCAAAGGCCACCAGTACTGCATCCGCTGGCAGGATCTCTTCAGAACCTTCAACCACTTCAGGACGACGACGGCCGTTCTCATCTGGCTCACCCATCTGAGTCGTCACCACCTTCACACCTTCAACCTTGTCTTCACCAACGATGGCAACAGGCTGACGGTTGAACAGGAAGTTAACACCTTCTTCGCGCGCGTTAACTACTTCGCGCTTAGAGCCCGGCATGTTTTCTTCGTCACGACGGTACGCACAGGTCACAGTGTCTGCACCCTGACGGATAGAAGTACGGTTACAGTCCATCGCGGTGTCACCACCACCCAGAACAACCACTTTCTTACCCTTCATGCTGACGAAGTCTGCAGCGTCTTTTTCGAAGCCGAGGTTGCGGTTCACGTTAGAGATCAGGAAATCCAGTGCGTCATGAACGCCCGGCAGATCTTCACCCGGGAAACCACCCTTCATGTAGTTGTAGGTACCCATGCCCAGGAACACGGCATCGAACTCGTCAATGATGCTCTGGAATTCGACATCCTTGCCGACTTCAGTGTTCAGGCGGAACTCAACGCCCATACCTTCGAACACTTCGCGACGGTTAACCATTACGCTCTTCTCGAGCTTGAACTCAGGGATACCGAAGGTCAGCAGACCACCGATTTCCGGATACTTGTCGAAGACAACCGGAGTAACACCGTTACGCACCAGAATGTCAGCCGCTCCCAGACCCGCTGGGCCTGCACCGATAATCGCAACGCGCTTACCGGTTGGAACCACTTTTGACATGTCCGGACGCCAGCCCATAGCAAAGGCCGTATCGGTAATGTATTTCTCAACGTTACCAATGGTCACCGCACCGAAGCCGTCGTTTAAGGTACATGAACCTTCACACAGACGATCCTGTGGACACACACGGCCACACACTTCTGGCAGCGTGTTGGTCGCATGGCTCAGCTCAACGGCTTCCATGATATTGCCTTCACTGGCCAGCTTCAGCCAGTTAGGAATGTAGTTGTGCACCGGGCACTTCCACTCACAGTACGGGTTACCGCAAGCCAGACAACGGTGCGCCTGGTCGGTGACCTCTTCCTGCTGGAAGGGCTGGTAGATTTCTACGAACTGCGCCTTACGGACGTCGATCGCTTTCTTGGATGGGTCTTGGCGACCCACATCCACAAACTGGAAATTATTGTTCAGACGTTGTGTCATAGCGAACCTCTCTCTCTCGTCCTGTACCGATTACTCAGGACGAGCACGGGTGCTGTTCAGCAGTTGTTGTAAGTCAGCAGCCTTTGGCTTAACCAGCCAGAACTTGCCGATGAAACCGTCGAAGTCTTCCAGGATCTGCTGACCCCAGGCGCTGCCAGTCTCTTCCACGAATTCACGGATCACGCTGCGCAGGTGGTTACGATGCGCCTCGGTCTCTTCGTTGCTGATGCGGTGAATATCCACCAGCTCGTGGTTGTACTTATCAACAAATGTATTGTTACGGTCGAGTACGTAAGCGAAGCCGCCGGTCATACCCGCACCAAAGTTGTAGCCAGTTTCGCCCAGCACACAGATCATACCGCCAGTCATGTATTCACAGCAGTGGTCACCGGCGCCTTCAACGACAGCATGCGCTCCAGAGTTACGAACACCAAAACGCTCACCTGCACGGCCAGCCGCCAGCAACTTACCGCCGGTCGCACCGTACAGACAGGTGTTACCTACGATCGAGGTGTCGTTAGTAGCAAACGCTGAGCCTTTTGGTGGGAAGATCACCAGCTTACCGCCGGTCATACCTTTACCCACGTAATCGTTGGCGTCACCTTCAAGTACCATTTCCAGACCGCCGGCGTTCCACACACCAAACGACTGGCCGGCAATACCGGTCAGGTTCAGGCGGACAGGCGCATCAGCCATGCCCTGGTTACCGTAACGCTTAGCGATCTCACCGGACAGGCGGGCGCCAACAGAACGGTCACAGTTGGTAATACGGAAGCTGAACTCGCCGCCTGCTTTGTTTTCAATCGCAGACAGGGTTTCTTCAACCATGCGCTCAGCCAGCAGACCTTCGTCATAAGGCTTGTTGCGCGCAACCTGAACTGTGTGCGGCTTGTCAGCCGGAATAAGGTCGTTACCCAGCAGTGGTGACAGATCGAGGTGACGCTGCTTCTCAGTGCTGCCATCCAGAACTTCCAGCAGATCAGTACGACCTACCAGTTCTTCCATAGTGCGGACACCGATCTTCGCCATCCAGCCACGCACTTCTTCTGCCACAAAGCGGAAGTAGTTGATGACCATTTCTTTGGTACCGATGTAGTGCTTCTCACGCAGATCATCATTCTGTGTGGCAACACCGGTCGCACAGTTGTTCAGGTGACAGATACGCAGGTACTTACAACCTACAGCCACCATCGGCAGCGTACCGAAACCGAAAGATTCAGCACCCAGAATCGCCGCTTTAATCACGTCAAGACCGGACTTCAGACCACCGTCGGTCTGTACGCGCACGTTGCCACGCAGGTCGTTGCCACGCAGCGCCTGATGCGCTTCGGACAGACCCAGCTCCCAAGGAGAACCCGCGTACTTGATGGACGTCAGCGGAGACGCTGCAGTACCACCGTCGTAACCAGAGATGGTGATCAGGTCAGCGTAGGCCTTAGCCACACCCGCTGCGATCGTACCTACACCCGGCTCAGAAACCAGCTTCACCGAAACCAGAGCTGCAGGATTCACCTGCTTCAGGTCATAGATCAGCTGTGCAAGGTCTTCGATCGAGTAAATATCGTGGTGCGGTGGTGGTGAAATCAGCGTCACGCCTGGTACCGAGTAACGCAGGGTCGCGATCAGCTGGTTTACTTTACCACCCGGCAGCTGGCCACCTTCGCCCGGCTTCGCACCCTGAGCTACCTTGATCTGCAGCACTTCAGCGCTGGACAGGTAGTGCGGGGTCACACCGAAACGACCGGAAGCAATCTGCTTAATTTTAGAGTTACGCGTAGTGCCGTAACGCAGTGGGTCTTCACCGCCTTCGCCTGAGTTCGAGCGACCACCCAGTTCGTTCATCGCCAGCGCCAGCGCTTCGTGCGCTTCAGGAGACAGAGCTCCCAGAGACATCGCCGCTGTATCAAAGCGAGGGAAGATCTTCTCAGCCGGTTCCACTTCAGAGATATCAATTGGCTTGATGTCTTTGCGGAAAGTCAGCAGGTCACGGATAGTAGCCACCGGACGCTTGTTCACCAGCTCAGCAAAACGGTCGTAGGCCGCCTGAGAGTTAGTCTGAACTGCTTCCTGAATGTTCTTCACTACGTCTGGGTTATAGGCGTGGTATTCGCCACCGTGAACGTACTTCAGCAGGCCACCCTGTTCGATCTGTTTGCGTGGCTTCCAGGCAACGTTGTTGATGACCATCAGGTCTTCTTCAAAGTCAGTGAAGCTCGCGCCTTCAATACGGCTGGTCACGCCGCAGAAACACAGATCAACGATTTCTTTGCTCAGACCAATGGCTTCGAACAGCTGTGAGCCACGGTATGAAGTGATGGTGGAGATACCCATCTTAGACATGACTTTCAGCAGACCTTTACGGATCGCTTTACGGTAGTTTGCCTGAGATTTCAGTGGGTCGCCCAGCACTTCACCACTGCGGTGCAGGTCGGTGAGAATATCGTACGCCAGCCATGGGTATACAGCGGTCGCACCAAAGCCCAGCAGCACAGCAAAGTGATGCGGGTCACGGGCAGAACCGGTTTCAACCACGATGTTACCGTTGGTACGCAGACCTTTCTGGCTCAGACGATGGTGCACAGCACCGGTCGCCATTGGCGCAGGAATAATTGACTGACCTTCGCTGACTTCACGGTCGCTCAGGATCAGTACAACGTCGCCATTACGGATTGCCGCTTCAGCTTTGTCAGCCAGAGCAACAATCGCGTCTTTCAGAGACACTGCAGAGTCGTAAGCCATCGGCAGAGTGACGTGACGGAATTCATCACGGCCAGTGTCTTTCAGGCCTTCAAACTTCAGTGGCGACAATACAGGAGAGGTCAGAATAACGCGATTCGCGTGATCTGAGCTTTCTTCGAATACGTTTTTCTCGGCACCGATACAGGTTTCCAGCGACATCACGATAGACTCACGCAGTGGGTCGATCGGTGGGTTGGTCACCTGAGCAAACATCTGACGGAAGTAGTCAGCCACATGACGTACACGCTGAGACAGAACGGCCATTGGGGTATCGTCACCCATAGAGCCGGTCGCTTCCTGACCGTCTTCGGCCATCGGACGCAGAACCTGGTCGCGCTCTTCACGCGTTACAAGATGCAGTTTCTGATGGGTGTTCAGTGCGTCGCCTGACAGCGCTTCCTGACCATCGACTTTCTCGAGGTGCAGGCGGCTTTCGATACGCAGTGCATTTTCTTTCAGCCACTGTTTGTATGGCTGAGAGGTTTTCATCAGGGTGTCGATATCGTCGGTACGCAGCAGCTTACCTTCTTTGGTATCGATCGCCAGAATATCGCCCGGGCCAACACGGCCTTTGGCAACCACGTCTTCTGGCTTGTAACCGTATACGCCCACTTCAGACGCCACAGTAATAAAGTTGTCTTTGGTGATTACCCAACGGGACGGACGCAGACCGTTACGGTCCAGACCACATACCGCGTAGCGGCCGTCGGTGATAACCAGACCCGCAGGACCATCCCACGGTTCCATGTGCATAGAGTTGTACTCGTAGAATGCACGCAGATCCGGATCCATAGTTTCAACATTCTGCCAGGCCGGCGGAATCATCATGCGGATCGCACGGAAGATGTTCATGCCGCCAGTCGCCAGCAGCTCGAGCATATTGTCCATGGAAGAAGAGTCAGAACCGGTGGTATTCACCACTGGTGAGATGTCTTCCAGATTTGGCAGCAGCGGGCTGACAAACTTACTTGCACGAGCATTGGCCCAGTTACGGTTACCACGGATCGTGTTGATTTCACCGTTGTGCGCCAGCATGCGGAACGGCTGAGCCAGCGGCCAGCGTGGCATGGTGTTGGTCGAGAAGCGCTGGTGGAACACACAGATCGCGGTTTCCAGGCGCTCGTCACCGAGATCCAGATAGAAGTTCGGCAGATCGACCGGCATCATCAGACCTTTGTACGACAGTACACGGTCAGAGAAGCTGGCAATATAAAAGTCAGGGTACTGCTCCAGCGCTTTTTCGGCAAAGCGACGGGCATAAAACAGTTTTACCGACAGATCGGTATCGTCCAGAGACGTAGCAGGAGAGACGAAAATCTGCTCAAAGCGTGGCAGACAGTCAATTGCCATAGGACCAAGACAGTCGTTACTGGTTGGCACTGTGCGCCAGCCCAGAACATTCAGACCCTGGCCTGCAACAGCCGCTTCCACGGCAGCTTTCTGTTCTGCGTAAACAGCATCGTCCAGATCCATAAACAGCATGCCCACAGCATACTGCTCAGGCAGCTCGATGCCCTGTTCCTGTGCGACGGCGCGCAGGAAGGAATCTGGTTTCTGAATCAGCAGACCACAGCCGTCGCCGGTTTTACCGTCCGCAGCAATACCGCCACGGTGTGTCATACAGGTTAAGGACTCGATCGAAGTCTGCAGGAGTTTGTGGCTTGGCTCACCTTCAAGATGGGCAAGCAGACCAAAACCGCAGTTGTCCTTAAAGTCGCCTGGAGTATACAGACCAGTTCTCATAGAACAGCTCTCACCAAAAAAATCGTTTAAATATCAAGGGCTTAGATTCAGAAAACGCTCAAAAAATAAGCAGCCTAGAGACAAAAGGACGCTCATTCTACACATCTGGGGCGCTTGCCACAAATAGACGTGGGGAATCATCCGGTGAATGGCACCGGATGATGGAGGTATGACAGCTCAGCGAATCACTTTCTGAACGTCAGAAACAGGTCGAATCCAGGGAGATTGCTTACGCAGAGACGCTGGCAGAGCATTCACAGCGGCACTTGCCTCCGCTTTACCCGAATAGACTCCCGAAACAACCACGTACCAATCACGGCCATTGTGCTTCGTCTGATACTTATACAGGTTGCCCGTTACCTTGTTCTTCCACTCATTACGGAAATTCGAAGCACCATCAGAGCTGTAAGACCCTAATAGTTGCACGATATACCCGGAGTTCGGGGCCAACAAGGCCAGTTCGTCAGGAGTGTAAGATTTAGTTGCAGTCGGTTTGGCAGCCACAGATGAAGGCGTAGCAACGGCAATAACAGGAGCAGCCGGTTCTATCGAAGCCTTGTTCATTGATTCACCATTCACTGCCTGGCTGGCAGGTTCAACTCCGGCCACGTCCGCTTGCTCGGCACTAGTTACATCAGATGCTTCTGTAACGTTCTCAGAACCCGCTGATGGCTGGTCCAGGCTGGCCACATCACGCACAGCAAGCTCTGTTGTATCAACCGTCACCTCTGACGAAGCTGCAGGATTTAACTGAGGCTCACCAGGATAGTTAAAATCACCGGAGACCACAGAAACAGCGCCAGGTGCGACGCTCCCGGAAGAACCCTCTTCTTCCTGCCAGGCGTACTGATATATCAACAACATGACCAGCAGAGTGGCAACACCAGCGATAGCAAGAATATTCTGAACCGGAAAGGCACCCTTCCTGCGTACAGACGACAAATCGGAACCTGCGGGCCGGGTAGGTGCAGCAAGCATCCTCTCGGCGCTGGTAAGAACGGATCCAGCCCAACAGCCACTCCCGGCCATTAACTGTGCCAGCTCTTTGTGATTGAAAGGACATTCATCCCCTCCACCGAAGACCGTGGAGACCAATGTTTCTACTTCCCTATCCGTCAAAGGTTCAATACTGAGAGTGTGCACAGGGGCCTGCGCAGGAGAATTACGGAACAGAGCCTCGAAACCAGGGAGACCAAACAATGCCACTGAAATAGCCTGTGGTGCGATCAGTGCAAAGTGAGCTATGTCGTTGAGGGTTTCACTATCAAGTTGATCTGCCTGATCAATAATAAGAAGCAGACTACCACCGTCTTCAGCACGAGCCAGGGCTTCATTACGGATTGCTTCACGGGCCTGCGCACTGTCTTCGTGAATCGCAGGCATATCCCAGTGATTAGCTACTGCAGAGAGCACGGCAGGAAGGCCCAGCATAACGCTGGCGGTAAGAAGAAGAGTCTCATCTGGCGCCTCACGCTGCGCAGCCAGAGCGTTGGCGATTACCGACTTACCGGCACCTTCAGGGCCAACGACGGCGACCAGAAGCTCGCTGTAAGACGCCAGGTGAGACAGTAATTCAACATGACGCGCCTGCGACTCCAGAAGTCTTGTCATCGCATATCCCTCATGCATGCTCCGTGTATTTGCAGAGGCAGAAGCGACACCTTTGATATCAAGATCAAAATCCATTTCCACAATTCTGCCCTCCGGTTACCGTCTCAAATCAGCTTTTAGCGCCATGACTCAGCAAGGTTTCATCAAGCAGAGCCCGGGAAACATCAGATGTAATATAGGCCTCGCCGATCGCCTTGAGCAATACCAGACGCAGAGAGCCATCAATGACTTTTTTATCAACAGCCATCAGGCTAACGTAGTCATTGCAGGTCATATTTTTAGGACCTTCCACCGGAAGATGCGCAGTCTGCAATAAACGCAAAAGTTTGTGTACTTCATCTTCTGAAATATCACCCATGCGCATGCTAAGGTCTGCCGCCATCATCATACCAGCGCCCACCGCTTCACCGTGGAGCCACTCACCATACCCCTGATGCGCTTCAATCGCATGACCAAAGGTATGCCCAAGGTTGAGAATTGCCCGAATCCCACCTTCTTTTTCATCCTGCGCGACAACCTTCGACTTGTTTTCGCACGAGCGATATACCGCTTCAATAAGAAGCTCGTCATCGCCGGACATCAGGCCTGCTACGTTATCCTGCAGCCAGTCGTAGAATTCAGCATCACAGATCAGGCCATACTTAATGACTTCGGCCATACCAGCCGCCATCTCACGCAATGGCAGTGTTTCGAGTGTATCAGTATCTGCAATCACCGCCTGCGGCTGATGGAAAGCGCCGATCATGTTCTTACCCAGCGGATGATTCACAGCGGTCTTTCCACCGACAGAAGAATCCACTTGAGCCAGAAGGGTCGTAGGTACCTGAATAAAATTCACACCCCGCTGATAAGCAGCAGCAGCAAAGCCCGTCATATCCCCGACAACACCACCACCTAAAGCGATGAGCGTAGTTGTACGGTTGTGGCGCTTTTCCAGAAGTTCATCAAAAATCAGATTGAGAGTATCGAGATCTTTGTATTTCTCGCCGTCAGGCAGAATAACTGTATCCACCTGATAGCCAGTGAGTGCGCTTTTTACATCATCCAGATAGAGCGGTGCGACAGTCTCATTGGTGACGATCAGCACCTGGCGACCTTTGATGTGTGGCTGATAAAACTGAGGATCACGGATCAGTCCATGCCCGATATAAATGGGGTAACTACGATCACCAAGGTCAACCGTCAACGTCTGCATTATTCAGCCTTTCAATTGTTTTTTCAGTTCCTGAATCACCCAACGAGGGTTGCGCTCATCAGTTTCAATAATTATGTCTGCGATAGAACGATATAGCGGATCCCGCTCTGCAAACAACTTCCGCAGAACGGCTTCCGGATCTGCAGTCTGCAAAAGTGGACGATTGCGATCACGAGCTGTCCGGGCAAGCTGCTGCTCAACCGATGTACAGAGGTAGATAACAGTTCCACGTCCAGCGAGATGGTCCCGGTTTTCCTGGCGCATAACAGCACCTCCACCGGTTGATAGAACGATTCCACGCATTTTCGTCAGCTCATCAATGACGGAAATTTCGCGTTCACGGAAACCTGCCTCACCCTCTTTTTCAAAGATCCAGGGTATGTCGGCACCACAACGTTCCTCAATCACCTTATCTGAGTCATAAAACCCGAATTTAAGTTCCTGAGAAAGCAGACGGCCGATGGTGCTTTTTCCAGCTCCCATCGGCCCGATAAGAAATACAGATTGAGTCATTATCAACGTGCTGAGAGTGTTTCCTTGACCAGACGAGGTGTAATAAATACCAGCAGTTCGCTCTTCTCTTCCTGATGACTGGTGTAGCGGAACAGCGCACCAATCAATGGAAGATCACCGAAGAACGGTGTTTTGCTCGTCTGAACAATTTCTTCTGAGCGGAAAATGCCACCCAGTACAATGGTCTGAGTTTCAACCGCGTTGGTGTCAATGGCAGGACCTGCAGTAGTCAATTCACCTACAGAATCCTGATTAATAATCAGGTCCATGATAATACGGTCATCTGGGGTGATCTGTGGAGTTACTTCAAGGCGCAGCACTGCTGACTTAAATGCCACGTTTGCTGCACCGCTTGAGCTTTCCTGCAGGTATGGAATCTCTGTACCAGATTCAATAGATGCAGTCTGGCCATCGGCGGTAATAACGCGAGGCTGAGATACAATTTCTGCACGGCCTTCGGTTTCAATTGCGGACAGCTCAAGATCCAACAGGAAATCTGCAGTCTGATAACCGATCGCAAATGTGGATGCCGATGCATCTGCCACACCAAAATCGATCATATCTGATGCTTCAAGATCGATAGATTGTGTCGACGAACCGGTACTGGCACGGTCAAACAGAATCTGATTGCCCTCACTCAGCGTTGTTTTGCTACCACCAAAAGTGGTCCAGTTATCGCCATTGTTTTTATAACCTGCACCACCCCACTGAACGCCCAGTTCTTCACCAACATTGGTACCAGCGACAACAATGCGGGCTTCAATCAGAACCTGACGCACCGGCACATCCAACATAGACAGTGCTTCGCGGACTTTTTCCAGGTTGCTGGCTGTGTCTTTCATCAACAGAGTATTGGTACGCGCATCTACAACAGCGCTGCCTCGCTCTGACAACAGCCCCTGTTCCGAGGTCAGCAATTCAGCGAGATCTGCCGCCTTAGCATATTTCAGCTGCATGTATTCGGTAGAAAGCGGAGCCAACTCTTCGACCTGACGAACAGCTTCCAATTCAACTTTTTCGCGCGCTGCGATCTCTTCGGCAGGAGCAATCAGCAGGACAGATCCCATCTGACGCTGACCAAGGCCTTTGGTCTTGAGAACCAG
>JAYNJA010000026.1:11044-11345 GCA_038109705.1 Thalassolituus sp.
TGATCCCACGGCACATTCTGCAGACGCAGCGTGATGTTGCCACCGACAGAGTCTGATGCAACGAGATTAAGACCGGTAAAGTCGGCAATCAATTGCAGCACCGCTCTTACTTCAATATCCTGGAAATTCAGAGACAGCTTCTCACCAGTGAATGGGAACTGCTTATCTTTCTTTATTTCTTCATCAGTCGGCGGCGGAGTAACGTTAATCGAGAGCAGCTTGTCGGTCTGGTAAGCAAGGTAATCGAACTCAGTTCCCTGAGGCTCAATCACAATACGGGTCCCTCCGGTAATTGAACTCG
>JAYNJA010000026.1:11355-20900 GCA_038109705.1 Thalassolituus sp.
AATTTCACCGGTGTTGCGAAATCCATGACATCAAGACGACGACTGAGTGCATCCGGAAGGCTAACCCCCGGTAAATCAGCGATGATTTTCGAACCTTCGCGACGAATGTTTGCAGACGCACGATCATCACTCAACGTGATCTGCACCTGCCCTTCACCCTGGTTACCACGGCGAAAATCAACATTCACAACTTTCAGGTCTGAAGCAGAGGCTGCTTTCATCGACGTCGCGGCATCAGAGCCAACGCCTGCAAAGGTTTGTGCAACGTCACCTTCACCAATGCGTACGAACAGGCTATTGCCTTGCACCTCAGTGGTGTACGGTACTAATTGATTCAGATTGACGACCAGGCGAGCACGGTCTTTTGCCTCTACAACAGTTGCACTGCGGGCATTACCATTGCCGATATTATGCCGCTTGCTTTCCAGCGCACTGTCAACGCCGGGCATATCAAGCGCAATTCGCGCCGGCTTTTCAATGGTATAACCGCTGACATCAGGTGGAGTGGAATCAAATACCAACTCCAGCTGAGTAACGTCACCAGCAGCTGTAGAAAAATTAAGATCTGTCAGGGTCGCGGCCAAAGCATCTACAGACAGGAAGGCTGTCGCGCAGACCAGAGCCCGACCGGCCACACGGATGCTGTTTATAAGTTTCATAGTTATTCTCCTGCCATTCCGTTCAACGCCAGCGTCCGGGGGCGTTCAAGCCAACCACCGTGACCATCAGGTACGATTTCAATCAGATTAATACGATCACTTCTGATCGCCACTATTCGACCGTGGTTGCGGCCCATGTATTCACCTTCTTTCGTGCGCACAACCCCGCCATTGCCATCTTTTACCAGAGCCCAAAGGTCTCCGTTTGGCTTCTGCAAGGTTCCAACCATTGACAGCGCATCAATATTAAACTGCTCCAGATATTCCTTTGCGCGATCCATATCCGGGCGTATATCGAATCCGTTGGAACCAACATCTTTCGTTGCATTCACGATCACGGGCAAGCTGAAGGGTGAACGTAACGCCGAAGCACTGTAACTGAAAGACTCGTAAGGTTTGAATTCCGGAATTGGCTCAATCCGGCCTCTCGGCTTAGACATCACATCAGCGACAAACTGCTGAAGATCACCATTATTACCCGAGCCAGAACAGCCAGAGACGAAGGCACAGACAGCTACCATAGGGATGAGTAAAACTTGTTTCATCACTGCGTTCTCCCATCAGCGTCATACTGGTAGGTCTTGGCCTTAATCTCCATCGACAGTCGCTCCTGATCAGCACCCTTCACAATATTGAAGTCATGCAGAGTCACGATACGCGGCAGCGCCGCAACACCAGAAACAAATGCCGCCATTTCATGATAACCACCCTCGACCTCAATACTGATTGGCAGTTCTTTATAGAACTCAGTATTTACCATGTCCTGTGGATCAATGGCCTTGAGATTTAAGCCCGCATTCAAAGCTGTCGCACTGATATCGTCGATCAGGCCTGGTACTTCTGTATCTTTCGGCAACTGCTTAAGCAGAGATCCAAAACTGGTCTCCATCTCAACCATCTGCGCTTTGTATTCTTCAAGATTAGCGACTTTAAAGGCTTTTGCTTCAAAGTCATTTTTCAGCTGGGTTTCCGTACGCTCTAGTTTTTCCTGAGCAGACCACTGATCGCGGAACAACAGCATGAACGAAAAAAAACCCAGAGCAGCAGCGATAAGCAGACAAAATGCAACCTTACCCACCAAGGGCCAGGAACCCATATTCTGCCAATCAATATCATTGATATCGAAACCCTGAATCTGTTCGGCCAGCGTTGGTTTAACTGTTTTCTGATCAGCCATTACCACCCTCCTCAGTATCTTTAGGGTTGATACGGCGCATAACGATTTCAAATTCGTTCACACCTGCGCTTTTGGATTCAACCTTGATCAGGGCAGGATCTGTGAACCACTCAGACTCGTCAAAATTACGCATCAATGCAGAAAGACGATTATTGGATGATGCCCGACCGGCGATCGTTACCTTATCGCCTTCCACATCAAGCTTCGTGAAATACAGATCCTCAGGCACAGAACGCACGACTTCATCGAAGACACGCACAATCACCGGGCGATTACCCTGCAGCGCCTGGATGAGTTCCATGCGTTCAATCAATTCGCTGCGTGTTTCACGCAACTTCTGGATCTCGATAATTTTCGCATCCAACCCAGTGATCTGGGCAGTAAGGAAACTATTACGTGCTCGCTGATCCGCAGCGGCACTGTCGTTAAAGTTGTAGACCCCGAAAATTACAGCCCCACAAAGCGCCACAACCGCCGCAAGCACTACATAAAACTGTTTATTCCGCTCTTCGCGTAGCTCTTCACGCCACGGAAGCAGGTTAATAGTTGCCATCAGTCAAAACTCCTCATGGCCAGGCCCGCCGCGATCATCAGCGAAGGAGCATCGTTTGCGAGCCAGGTAGCATTAACGCGCTGGGACAGAGTCATGCTGACAAATGGGTTGGCGACAACAGTTGGCGTCCCGAGAACATTCTGAACCTGCTCTTCGAGCCCTGGTATCAGTGAAGTACCACCAGCAAGAACAATATAATCGACGTCGTTAAACTGACTGGAAGAGTAGAAAAACTGTAGTGAGCGACTTACCTGCTGCACCACAGCCTCACGAAATGGACCCAGAACTTCACTTTCGTAATCGTCCGGCACACCACCTTCAAGCTTGGCGCGCTGAGCTTCTTCTTCGCTCAGCCCATAACGGCGCATAATATCTTCCGTCAGCTGGCGACCGCCAAACAGCTGTTCGCGGGTATAAATAGATTTCCCTTCATGCATCACGCTCAGAGTTGTCATGGTCGCACCGATATCCAGTACCGCGACTGTTTCAACGTCTTCGCCTGCGACCTGGGCTTCGAGTAAAGCAAAAGCACGTTCTGTACAGAACGCTTCAACGTCGACCTTAGCGACTTCATAGCCACCGATCTCAACAGCGTCTTTTCTTCGCTCAACTGTTTCGGAGCGACAGGCAGCCAGCAGAACCTTGACCATATCCTGAGATTTGTCGCTTGGACCAATCACTTCCCAGTCCAGAGCGACTTCCTCTAACGGATAAGGAATATATTGATCAGCTTCCGCACGAATCTGAAAATCCATCTCGTCGTCGTTGAGACCGGCGCTCATATCGATGGTTTTGGTAATTACTGCGGAACCAGCAACAGCCAGTGCTACCTGCTTTGCTGTAGAACGCGAACGGACGACGGCCTGACGAATAGCATCGCCTACGGCCTCCTCATTATTGATGCCCTGCTCAACCACTGCATTGGGTGGGAGCGGGACCGTGGCATAGGCTTCCACTTGATAGCGGTCACCCTGGCGGCTCAGCTCTAGCACTTTTACGGACGTGGAACTGATATCCACACCAAGAAGCGCCTTATTCTTCTTCTTAAACAGGCTGCCCAGCACGACAAATTCCCCTTCTGTTTCACGAACTTGCGCGCACAAGCTCATACAGATCCTATATAGTTGGAGTCATTATAAGCACAATCCTGCGAAAAGAACAAAAAACGCTTATAATGCTGCAACCCGCATATTAACTGGCTTTTACCGGATTTTAACGATCTTTTTTTTATGAATATGGCAACTCCGCTCCTTAAGTTTGCATTTTGGCTGTTTATGTCTATCGGAGCTGGCGCCACCATGGCCATAGCCGGTGTTTACCTGTACCTCGCCCCCACTCTTCCTGAAACCGAGGCTCTGAAAGATGTCGATCTTCAGACCCCTCTGCGGGTCTACACCGCTGATGGTTTATTGATCACAGAGTTTGGTGAGAAACGACGCACCCCTATTACATATCAGGAAATACCTCCTCAATTCATTGACGCACTTCTCGCTTCTGAAGATGACGGCTTTTTTGAGCACTCAGGAATAGACCTGAAAGGCCTCGCTCGGGCAGTTTTCGACCTGGTAACCACAGGGCGTAAGAAATCTGGTGGTAGCACGATCACCATGCAGGTAGCCAAAAACTACTACCTCAGCAGCGAAAAAACATTCTCGCGCAAGTTCACTGAGATATTACTCGCGCTTAAAATCGAAAACGTGCTTTCGAAAGAAGAGATTCTTGAACTCTATGTCAACAAGATCTATCTGGGTAAGCGCGCTTATGGTATCGAAGCAGCAGCACAAGTGTATTACGGCAAATCCATTCATGAGCTGAACCTACCGCAACTGGCGATGATTGCCGGCCTGCCTCAAGCGCCATCAGCTGCGAATCCTATCCGCAGCCCGGAGCGCGCGCTTTCCCGTCGCAACTATGTACTTGCACGCCTGTTCACGCTTGGCAAAATTTCTGAAAGCGAGTTCGAAGCGGCAATTCGCGAACCCGTAACGGCCCGTTACCACGGAGCGACTTCGGAAATCAGCGCCCCTTACGTTGCCGAGATGATTCGCCAGGAGATGGTCCGCAGGTACGGACACAACGCTTACACTGCCGGCTACAGCGTTTACACCACAATTTCGGCAAACCGCCAACAGGCAGCCAACAGTGCACTTCAACACGGTTTGCTCCAGTATGACCGGGATCATGGCTACCGCGGGGCACGTAAGAGCTTCAAGCTAACCAGCCTGACGGTCAAGGACAACCCGGTACTTACAGACTGGCTAAAAAAAGCAGACACCCGCTATGACATCGACTGGCCATCCACGCTGAGTGACTGGGGTGAATACCTGCGGGACCGCGGTGACTACGGCGCTATTGCCCCGGCAATCGTAAAGTCGGTACGTGAGGATGGCGCCTGGATTTACACCGCAGATGGATTTCTCTGGCTACCTTTCACTGGCATGGAATGGGCAGCACCTTACCTGTCAGTTAACAGCATAGGAAAGCCACCAGAGAAAGCTGGCGATGTTGTCTCTCCGGGCGACCTCATCTGGTTCCAGAAAGATTCTGGTACTTTACAGCTCGCACAATTGCCAGAAGCAGAAGGCGCGCTCGTTTCAATCAACCCGCATAACGGTGCGATTGAAGCTCTTGTTGGCGGTTTCTCGAATGCCGACAGCCAGTTCAACAGGGCAACGCAAGCGGAACGCCAGCCCGGCTCTTCGTTCAAACCATTTATATACAGTGCCGCTCTGGATAACGGCTATACCACCGCAACTCTGATCAATGACGCCCCTGTTGTATTTGAAGACGCATCGCTTGAAAACACCTGGCGTCCAGAGAATTACAGCGGTAAGTTTTACGGACCTACACGCCTGCGTCAGGCGCTCTACCGCTCCCAGAACCTGGTATCTATCCGCATTCTGAAACAGATGGGCCCACCGACTGCGGTCCGGTATATCCAACAGTTCGGTTTCAATCCGGCGAAGCTCAACAAAGACCTGTCTCTGGCGCTCGGTGCCTCTGCGGTCACGCCTCTTGATGTGGCCACTGGTTACAGCGCCTTTGCTAACGGCGGCTTCAAAATTTCGCCCTTCGTAATGGAACGTATTATCTCCGATACCGGCGAGGTACTTTACAAAGCGAATCCAGCGATTGCTGAAGATGCACCGGAGCCGGATACAGAGATTCAAACCAGCAAAGACGAATCAAGCGTACCAGCAACAGCCCCGGAAACATTATCCGATCAGGCAGAGCCGACCACTCAATACGCCGAACGTATTGTCAGCAAAGAGAACCACTTCCTGACGGTCAGCATGATGCAGGACGTCATCCGTCGCGGTACTGGTCGGAAAGCCATGGCACTGGGCCGCAACGATCTGGCTGGAAAAACCGGCACCACCAACGATCAGAAAGACGCCTGGTTCTCCGGCTTTATGCCGGACCTGGTAACAACTGTCTGGATCGGCTTTGACCAGCCGAGCACGCTGGGCCGCTGGGCCTCCGGTGGCGGCACAGCCCTACCAGTCTGGATCGACTATATGGAAGATGCATTAATCGATGTACCTGAGCGCCAGTTCGAACAGCCGGAAGGCATAGTGACGGTGCGTATCGACCCGGAAACCGGCTTGCTGGCTGCACCGGGACAAACTGATGCCATCTTTGAGTACTTCAAAGAAGGCACCGCGCCAACTGAGTACGCACGCAAGCAGGAGATCATGCCGTATCAGACGGATGAAGACGGTACTGAAACCAATGTAATTCCGGAGCAGCTGTTCTGACGTGGCGACCTTACTCAGCCCAGGATGAAAAATGCCCTGTCAGCGGAAACCGACAGGGCATTTTTTATGACGTCTGAACAATCAGGTTCAAAGGTCGTTCAATATCCGCTCCCGGCCAGCCCGATATTCATCGTCACTGATCAGCTCCTTGTTCCGGAGTTCGTTTAACCGCAACAACCGCTCTTCAACAGAAAGGGCTTGTGCTTTTACTTCCGGGCTTGCAGCAACAACCTCATTACAACGATACAGATCCGCCTTCATCTTAGTGTTATCTGTTACCTGCATCCCGCCACTCAGACTGGGTTTCCGCGTCTTATACTGATCCTGCGAGGTAACAAGAATCGTATCAGCACCTTCAGATTCAGCTTCCTCCGCAAACTGTTCACGGCATTCTTCTGTTCCACTGTAGCCCTTGGCATGACACTCAGCCTTGATCACCATTTCACATGAGTCTGCTACAACCTCGACAAATTCCGGCTGTGCCTGAACCGTCATCGACAGCCCGGCCAGAATAAAAAATAACGGACTATTCAATACGCGTTTCATAGATTTCCTTACCTAAAAAACGGTAGACAGGCTCCCGTTTTTTTTCACACTCAGGCGTCGATCAGTTTACCCGGGTTCATAATGTTGTTCGGGTCGAACACCTTCTTGACTGCGCGCATGTAGGCGATTTCTGCAGCAGAGCGGGTGTATTCCAGATATGGCTTTTTGGTCATACCCACACCGTGCTCCGCAGACACAGAGCCCTGGTATTTTTCCACGATCTCGAATACCCAGGTCGATACTTTGGCGCAACGCTCGAAGAACTCTTCTTTTGCCAGATCATCAGGCTTCAGAATATTCAGGTGCAGGTTGCCGTCACCGATGTGACCGAACCAGATGATCTCGAAGTCCGGGTATTCGCGGGTGACGATTTCATCGATGTCACGCAGGAACGGAGGTACTTTAGACACCACAACAGAAATGTCGTTCTTATATGGTGTCCACTCAGAGATAGTTTCTGAGATGTCTTCACGCAGACGCCACAGGTTTGCCGCCTGAGTTTCGCTCTGGCTGATCACGCCATCGACGACCCAACCTTCTTCCATGCATTTCTCGAACTGCACCATGGCCTGATCCATATCGGCATCCGTCACGGCTTCAAATTCGATCAGCGCATAGAAATCAGTGCTGGTTTCAAACGGCGCAGGCACATCACCACGCGCCAGCACTTTCTGCATGGCTTTGTCTGAGAAGAACTCAAACGCGGTCAGGTCCATGGTCGACTGGAACTGGCTCAGCACTTTCATCACGTCATCCAGTTCCGGAATGCCCAGTACGAGTACGGTCAGATTTTTCGGCGTACGGGTCAGACGCATGGTCGCCTCGGTCACAAAGCCCAGCGTGCCTTCACCACCGATAAACAGGTGACGCATGTCATAACCCGTGTTGTTCTTCATCAGGTCTTTGTTCAGCTCAAGGATTTCGCCCTGACCAGTCACAACCGTCAGGCCCGCAACCCAGTCACGGGTCATGCCCCAGCGGATTACTTTAATGCCGCCAGCGTTGGTCGAGATGTTGCCGCCAATCTGGCTTGAACCCGCAGAGGCGAAATCCACCGGGTAGAACAGATCATTGTCTTCAGCAAAGGTCTGCAACTGCTCGGTAATCACACCGGCACCACACTTCACGGTGCGGTCTGTGGCGTTGAACTCAGAGATCTGGTTCATGTAATCGAAGGCCACAACCACTTCGCCATTTGCTGCAACTGCCCCCGCACTCAGGCCAGTACGACCACCGGATGGCACCAGAGCAATCTGATGCGCATTCGCCAGCTTCACGATATCCGCCACCTGCTGGGTGGTTTTCGGGAAGACAATAGCGGTCGGCTTCGGCGGATAGATCTTGGTCCAGTCCTTACCGAAGGTTTCGAGTGAATCGGCGTCAGTGCGCACTTTGTCGGCGCCAACAATGGCAGAAAGCTGCTCAATCAGAGCGTCTTGTGTCAACGTGGTCATGGAGTTACCCGATGTTGAATGATCTTCACCTCAAATTGAGCAAACTTCGCTTTGTTTTGCGACACTTTTGCGCCAGTGAGGCTCACTTTAATGGTTGTGTATGCTAGCATACGCGCCTTATTTTTCGGAGTGGTTTTCGGCTACTCCGCCCTGTCAGACAAACTGACAGGAGACCAGACGGTTTCTACTTACTGATATAGGTACCACCATGGCACAAACGTCCCTGGATAAAAGCAAGATCAAGTTCCTGTTGTTGGAAGGCGTTCACCAGTCTGCACTGGATACACTGCAGGCCGCTGGCTACACCAACATCGAGTACCTGAAGACTTCGCTGCCGGATGACGAGCTGAAAGCCGCCATCAAAGACGCTCACTTCGTGGGTATTCGTTCCCGTACTCAGCTGACCGAAGAGATCTTCGCAGCTGCAGAAAAACTGATTGCAGTAGGTTGCTTCTGTATCGGTACCAACCAGGTCGACCTGAAAGCGGCGACTAAGCGTGGTATCGCGGTATTCAACGCACCTTACTCCAACACCCGCTCTGTCGCCGAGCTGTCACTGGCTGAAATCATCATGCTGATGCGTGGTGTACCAGCGAAGAACGCTCAGTGTCACCGTGGTGGCTGGGACAAGTCTGCGACCAATTCTTACGAAATCCGTGGCAAAAAGCTGGGTATCGTGGGTTACGGTTCTATCGGTACTCAGTTGTCTGTGATGGCTGAGAGCATGGGTATGGAAGTGTACTTCTACGACGTCGTCACTAAACTGCCAATCGGTAACGCTAAGCAGGTCGGTTCTCTGAACGAACTGCTGAACATCGCCGACGTTGTATCTCTGCACGTTCCAGAAACGGCTGCGACCAAGTGGATGATGGGCCCAGAGCAGTTCGCTGAGATGAAACAGGGTTCTATCCTGCTGAACGCTTCACGCGGTACTGTGGTTGATATCGACGCTCTGGCAGATGCCGTTCGCAGCAAGAAACTGCTGGGTGCTGCTATCGACGTATTCCCGGTTGAGCCACGTTCTAACGACGAAGAGTTCCTGACACCTCTGCGTGAATTCGACAACGTGATCCTGACCCCTCACGTAGGTGGTTCCACTATGGAAGCTCAGGAAAATATCGGTAAAGAAGTGGGTGAGAAGCTGGCTCAGTACAGCGATAACGGTACCACGACTTCTTCTGTGAACTTCCCGGAAGTGGCTCTGCCATCCAACCCGAACGTTCACCGCATCCTGCACATCCACAAAAACGTACCTGGCGTTATGAATGCAATCAACAGCATTCTCGCCGACAACAACATCAACATCTGCGGTCAGTACCTGCAGACCGTTGAAGAAGTTGGCTACGTTGTGATCGATGTGTCTGCCGATGCGTCGGATCTGGCTCTGGAGAAGATCAA
>JAYNJA010000027.1:0-7222 GCA_038109705.1 Thalassolituus sp.
GAGTTTCCCCACCAATCACGTTAATCTGCTCAACACTGCCCGTGGCCTCACACACTGCGGTATTCTGCATTCCTGCTCCTGAAGATATCTGCTCATTCAACTGCAGGATGGTTTCGACCGCCTGAGTAATATCACCCAGTGACATAGCCACCTGCTGGGCCTGCTCAACGCTCTCGCGCACCTGATCCCGGCCATCACTCATGATATTCATGACCTGCACTGCGTCTTTGTTCAGGGTTTCGAGAATACCGCCAATTTCAGCAGCAGATGCCTGAGTCCGACCCGCCAGCATCCTGACTTCGTCTGCCACCACAGCAAAACCCCGTCCCTGCTCACCAGCACGAGCCGCTTCAATCGCAGCATTTAATGCGAGCAAGTTGGTCTGCTCTGTAATCTCACTGATGACAGTCAGAACGCTGATGACGTTGCGACTAGTCTCCGCAAGGCGCTCCATGGAACCAACGCCAGATTCAATTTTCTCGGCCAACAGAGACACGCTCTTAGCCGAGGCATGTACCTGTTGTTGTCCTTCACTCGCCTGTTTACAGGCCATGCGTGCCGATTCTAAAGCGTGATCAGCCGAGCCTGCGGTATCGGCAAACGACCGGGACAGTTCTTCCATCACGGTTGCCACCTGCCCGGTTTCATTAGCCTGTCGTTGAATCGCTTCGCGGCTTCGATGGGCAATTTCAGTCGTGCCACTGACAGAACCGCCGAGCTGCTCAGCCACCTGACCAACCGCCCTCACCGTATTCTGGAGGCGCTCAATAAAGCGGTTAAAATGACCAGACAAGACGGTGGCCTCCCGAACACCCGATACATTCAGGCGACGGGTAAGATCCCCCTCACCAGAGGCAATGTCATTCAAAGCACCCGCGATTTTATCCAGCGGGCATGTGATAAAGCGGGTGATCAGCATCGATAGTCCAAGCAGTAGCGCTAACACCAACACACTGGTAATCACGCTGGCTGATGTAATACTGCTGATGCTCTGCTCTGCAGAGGTTCGCATCTCTTCGCTTTCAGTGCGCACCTGCTCAGTACGCTGGGAAGACAATGCGGCAACATCTGCAATCAACGACATCATACTGTTGGAGTGGCTCTGCAGTTCTTCCACCATGCTTATGTGTTGCTGACGCAGATTGAGAATCGATTCATCACCAGTAAACAGCAAGGACGCCAGCACCGCTTTCTGCTCACGCATTGATGTAACCAGTTCTGCGAGGTCGGAAGTGCCTGCCGTTGCTTCTGTCAGCGCTTCAAGCTGATCATCAAGGCGCTTTAGTAACGGCACGGCAATGTTTTTTTCCAGGCTGATAAGACTGGATGCGTCATTAACGGTCTGCATCTGATAAGAGATCGCGCCAAGGCGCGCTGCCGCTTCTGCCAGTGCAGCAGAAGCTGACGAGACGGTATCACGGTCACCCTGAACGAAATTAAAGAGGTCCGCGGCCATGGCTTTCCAGCCACCGGTGCCGTCGTCTGAAAAAATATCTGCGGTATCGTCTACGCGGTTGAACTGCTTCTTAAGCGCACGTTTTTCGCGCTTCACCAACAGAGAACTTTTGCCTTTTAAGGAACCCGCATCGCGTTGCATCGCGAACACAGTTCCTTCGGTCTCCGCTGCCAGTTCCGCCATGCGCTGCTCATTCTGCAGCATCTGACTTCTCGTCGCGAACAACTCAGCTTCGACATCTCGCAATGAAGTAATGACATTGCGCAACTCCGGCCAGGTAACCTCTTCGAGGGTCAGGTTAAGCCTTGCATTTTCGCTCAACTCAGCCGGAGTTTTGGCCGTCATCACCTTAAGTGCATGACTGAGGATTTCTGAATTCACCTGCTGCTGGTCGACTAAGGCCAGTGACTGTTCGGTTTCGGATGTCATTTTTTCACTGACATCACTCGCCACACCACCCAGCCAAAGCGTCATGGCCGACACCACCATAACCGATATCAACGCAACTGATGACAGAGCCACCAACAGCTGACGAATCGAGAGACTCATCCCAGTCATACACTACCTCACATTTACTGAAACAAAATCAACGCAGCTGAGACCACTCCAGTGACTCATAGTGACCGTTGCGGATAACGGTCGGCCATACTTCATGACTTGCCTGATGCTTATCTTTTGCGAACGACACCGGAACGCCAATACCCACATCGAGGCCGCTGAGACTTTCAATACCGTCGATTACAGATTCACGATCGGTGGCCGCCGAACTTTTCAGGCCTTCGACGAAAATTTTTGCCGCCAGATAGCCCTCGAGAGATACGAAATCAGGTTTAGCACCGCCGCCATACTCAGCGAGGTCCTTACGGTATTCAGCAACGCCCGCGAGATCTGACTCATAGTGCGGAACGACCTGAGTAACAATCACACCTTCAGCATCGTCACCCAGTGCATTCAGCAGTGGCAGGCTACCGACGAACGAAACATTAACGAACAGCACTTCATCCATGTCCTGTTTTGCCTGGCGGATAAACTCAGCGCATGGGGCGTAAGCACCCACCATGATGATGGCCTTAGGCTCAGTGGCCGCATCAAGAATGGTACCCAGAGCACCTTCCACGTTGGTGGTATTGCGCGCGTAGCGGCCGTGAGCCAGAGAATCGGTATCGGCGAAACCGCGTGCTTTCAACGCCGCGACAGCACCGTTGTAGCCTGCATCACCATAGCCATCATTTTGAGTGAAAAATGCGATTTCTTCCGGCTTGATGCCAATGCTCATCAGGCCATCAACCATGGCTGCAGTTTCTTCTGCGTAGCTTGCTCGGTAGTTAATCACGTACCGGTCAGGTGGAGTTTTACGCAGAACGCCGGCGCCAGTGTAGGCACCGAACAGTACCGTCTTCTTCGCGTTAGCAATCGGTACCGTCACAATCGCCGTTGGTGTTCCCACGTTCCCAATCACAGCAACGACGCCCTTGTCGTCGATCAGAGTATTCATGTTAGGTGCGGCACGATCTGGCTCATAACCGTCATCAAGTGCTATGAATTCAATCGTCTTACCATTTACCCCGCCAGCAGCATTCACCCGGGCAAAATAGCTTTCTACACCAGTTTTAACGCCATTACCCAACGCAGACGCGGGACCAGTCAAAGCCGCAGACATCCCGACTTTAATGGTGTCGGCTACGGTGAGAGAAGAAGTAGCAGCGATCGCCGATGCAAACAGCATACGGACGACAATTCTGCGCAAACGGCGCAGGCGACGGAACGGGCGAAGTTTCATGAAGAGCTCCTGTCTGAATGACTGTGCTTAATTACTGCTCAGTGCTCAAGCAGCACTGAGGCTCCACTTGAGTATAGAGGCCTATCTGGAACAGCCAGAGCGAAGCACGGTACTTATCAAGCCGACCTGACTTTCGTACACAGGGCTTTGGTCTCATTGCGGGGGCTCCACAGGTTTCAGGTCCGGCTCTACAATTGACACAGCCCATTGCGCCGCTGAAAGACACGGGTAACAATGCGACAGCATCACCGATTAACAGATTCAGGAATCACCACATGCAGCGTCGATCAGTTACTTCTTTTATTTTTGGTCTGATGATCAGCTTTTCAGGGCTATCAATCGCTGACGATGAGTCGCCTGCAGCCATGGCAGACACCATGGAACCAACACCTGCTCCGACGCTATTGAATCTGTCAGGGATGATTACCTTGCTAGACGGCAGTGCACCGGAGGCTGAACTCAAGATCGAAGTGATTAACGAGACCGGCAGTGACTATCAGGGTGAACTCAAAATGGGCGCAGGAGATGCTTTGCAGCTGACCCTGGCGGATGGCGAAACAAACACCTATCTGATTTCACCATCGGTTCGTCATGCAGGCAAAGTCGCCGGGCTGCAACGTGCCGAGGTTGATCTGACCCTTTGGCTGAATGGTGATCCGGCCCCTGCGGTCAGCAGCACAGAGATCGATATTCGCCTGCCAGTTGAAGCCTTCCCTCTGGTGCGCTCCGAACCACCGGCAATGGAACGCAAACGCGAAGACGAAGCGCCTTACGAATACTATGCCCGCGCACAGCAACTACAGCCGCTGAAGTTCACGTACAACCCAGGCCCTGTGAATCTGCAGGTACGTAAGACCGTATACCCAATTCCAGTCGTTACTGGTCCTGTCGAAATAAGTATTGAAATCATCAACCACGGTTCAGTTACCGCCGATACCCTAACCCTGCGTGACACCTTAGAAGAGGTCGACTTCACTGCCGTCAGTCAGGGCTTCACCCGTTTTGTGGGTGACGATGGGGTTGAGCTTGTCTGGGAAGCGACCATGGAAAACCTGCAGCCTGGCGAAAGCCGCCGCCTGAACTATCAGGTCAACGCACTTCACGATGTGGGTAATAAACAACTCCCAGCGACCACAGTCATCATGAACGACGAGCTGACCGGCCTCAGCAACAAGGTCTGGCTTCCCAAATGGCACTGACAGAACGTCTCCAGCGGGGCATTGGGTTAGAAAGCAGCCTGTAAATTGGCCGCGACGCTGTGACATCCATCACAGCGTTGAAAGATACATCACGACCGCTGTACCCCTATGTTGTATCCCGTTGTAGTGAAATGTAACTACCACTCAGTTACGTTCGGTATGACTCGTTAGACACAAAAACTGTGGGGGATAATTTTCATGCCCTTGCTTAACTGAACATGCTCAGTCTTCTTCTCTGCTACGAGGATATTCCGCATGTTCCGATCTACTCTTTCAACTGCCTTGCCAACCGCGCTGGCGCTCGCTGTTCTTGCAGCCAGCGGCTGTTCTGAACTTAATACCGAAGACGATGATACGGCTTCCGGATCAGGAGCCGGTGGTGACGCCACTCTCGCCGGTAAAGCCGCTGACGGCTACCTCGCCGGTGCCCGTGTCTGCCTCGACCTGAACAGCAACAACGCCTGCGACGACGGTGAACCGTCTACCACTACTTCCGCCGGTGGCAGCTACACCCTCGAGAACGTCACCCAGGAGCAGATCGACAACTCTCCTATCGTTGTTGAGATTATCGTTGGCGAAACCATCGATGAAGACGAACCCGGCGTGGCCATTGAGAAGACCTACACCCTCACTGCACCTGCAGGCTCAGCGTTTGTCAGCCCGCTGACCACCATGGTACAGAACGAAATCAAAGAAAACGGCCTGTCGCCGGAAGCTGCAAAGGCCAGCATCCAGAGCAAACTTGGCACAGAAATCGACCCCACCGCCGATTACGTTGCCGGCTCAGATGATGAAACCAATGGCGAAGAATTCCGTCGCCTGCACAAAGTAGCTCAGGTTACCCGCGCCGTGATTCAGCAGAACATTGAGCTGGTCGGTGCGGTACTGGAAGACAGCGGTGTTTCTATGGAAGACCTGACCGCCCTGATAGTAGAGCAGGTGCTCAATGCTATGGACGATATCAGAACAGCGATTGATAACGCCGGTGATAACTTTAATGCTGACGGTGTTGCAGGCTCAGAGGATCTGAATGGCGCGCGCCTTGATCCAAGTACCATCGAGGATGACCTGCAGGCACGGAGAGAGCTTCGGGCGGCATCTGTCGCCAACCTCTATGATCTGCTATTTACTGGCGGCGGCATAAACATCTTCGATGGCGAAGTAAATGAGGAATACTCGAGCTTTGACCATCGAACAATTCAGGCAATAGACGGCAGTGAAATCGCAATCCGTCACCATACTTACAGCGATGAAGACGCCGCGTGGCTCGTAGAGTTTGATGAAAACGACGAGTCAGATCAGAAATGCTTACTGGCAAACAGTGAATGGCAATGTTTCTCCGAAGATGCAGATAGCATCAGCGTTGAGGAGGGTTATATGTATCTCCGGCCTGGCGGTCTCAGCAGTGCCCAGACCATTATTTCTGCTGTTGAGGTTAACCTGGAAGGTAAACGAATGCGCACATTCCTGCCCCCGGTATATCAGCTGGCCATCGATCCGACGTCTGAATTCGGAACAGCAGCAACCGCTTATCAACTGACTTTGAATCAACCCGATGACATATACAACGTATATAAATCTGCGGAATCCACCTCCAGCGAATGCTGGGAAGGATACGAAACAGATCATGTAAATTGGGCATATACCGACGACTGGTGTAATAACGTTTTTGTTCATACCGGAGATGGCAATGAAACTACCGACGGCGTTGCGGCAACCAGCCTGAATCAGCTGATCAGTGCTACTGCCGCTGAAAATCCCACCTCACGAGCTGATATTGGAGGTGTCGATTTTTACGGTTACGACCATAGATGGATAGTCGAGTTAGTCGCTGATGGCACTGCTAATGTGTACCGCATGGAGGATGGATCATCTGACGGACAATCTACACCAGTAAAAATCATAACGACCAACTGGAGCATGAATGCCGTAGACACAAAAGAAATTCTCCATATCGATTTACCCGAAAGCATCGCTATACGGATCAATGGAGAGCGACGTCAGGTATTCTATACCGTCATCGATGGCTACGTACGTGAAGGTGAAATCGAACTCGCCGGTGAAAGACAGGAACAGGAATGGGTATTCAACGGCGCTGCGAGCGACCAGATCAAAGCTGCCTTCGACTACAACCTGCTGGAACCTATCGCAGGCTGTGAACTGGAAGAACAGTCTGAGGCAACTCTGGGCGATTTCACCAGTGCCGCGACTGCATGCTCAGCTACCGCCTTCGTCAATGCTGACGTCGCTGGTAAAGCCTTCTTTGTTGGCGATGGGGCGTTCAACTTTACTCCGGACGGCAACGGCCTGTTCCGAGGAGAAATCGGCGATGGTGTCTATGGCTCGCTACCATTCACCTGGGAACTCAACGGCAGCAGTGGTCACATTGTGATGAACGCTCAGACTACCTTTGAAGGAACCACCGTTTATATGCGGATGACACTGGCAAAAGTGGCAATCAACGCCCGTCAGATCAGCCTTGTTACCTTCGCTCAGGAAGATACTGACAGCGAAACCCTGCCGGACAGCTCCGGTGAGGTGCGCGCGGACATCTGGGGCATTCGCTAATCCCCAGCCTCAGCCGCTATCAACCAAAATCAACCACTACCAGCCACTAAAAAGCCCCGCATCTGCGGGGCTTTTTAGTATCTGTCGAGTCTGAATTCAGAGTCCCGCCTTGTCAGAACAGGTTCATCAGGCTGTCGAGAGTATCCTGACCGCGCTTCTTCGACTCTTCTGGCGAGGTTTCGGTTTTGCCCTCCCAGATGATGTCATCCGGTGGCAGCT
>JAYNJA010000027.1:7244-20469 GCA_038109705.1 Thalassolituus sp.
CATCAAGAAAGCGCGAGTGCGTGGTATCCATCGCTTCACCAAACTGGCGGCGCTTGCCTGCGTAAGTCAGGGTCAGCGTACGTTTCGCGCGGGTAATACCCACGTACATCAAGCGGCGTTCTTCTTCGATGGTGTCGGCTTCAATGCTGTTGCGGTGCGGCATCAGCTCTTCTTCCATGCCCATGATGTACACGTGCGGGAATTCCAGACCTTTCGATGCGTGTAAGGTCATCAGCTGCACCTGATCGTTTTCGTCTTCCTGTTCCTGCTGCTCGAGCATGTCACGCAGAATCAGTTTACCGACGGCATCTTCGATGGTGCATTCATCACCAATTTCTTCGGCCTTGTCGATCATCTTCTGAATCTGATCAACGAGGAAATACACATTCTTCATCCGGCGCTCGGCCTGATGCGGCGTACCGGAATCCTGATGCAGGTAACCTTCGTAGTCGATGTCTTCGATCATTTCTTTGATCGCCGCAATCGGGTCATCGGTATAGGCGTTACGGGTAATACGTTCCAGCCAATTACCGAAGCGACGCAGGCGGTCGACGGCTTTCGGCGTCAGCTGCTGTTCCAGACCCATTTCGGTGGTCGCCGACAACATGCTTGTGCCACGCATAGTCGCGTATTCACTGAGCTTCTCAATGGTACTTGGACCGATTTCCCGGCGCGGCGTGTTTACCACTCGTAAGAAAGCAGCATCATCACTTGGGTTAATCAGCAGGCGCAGGTACGCCATGATGTCTTTGATTTCGTTACGGCCAAAGAATGATTGCCCACCGTTCAGCTTGTACGGCACCTGATAGGCCTGAAGCTTCATCTCGATATTGCGCGACTGATGATTGCCACGATACAGAATCGCGAAGTCACGATAGCCGCAGCCATACCGCAGGCGGCGCTCAACAATTTCTGTCGCTATGCGTTCCGCTTCAACGTCATCGTTGCGGCACTTCAGAATTTTGATCGGATCTCCGTAACCCATGTCCGACCAGAGTTTCTTGTCGAATTCGTGGGGGTTGTTGTCGATCACCTTGTTCGCCGCATTCAGAATCAGGCCCGTCGAGCGGTAGTTCTGTTCCAGCTTCACCAGCTTCAGCGTCGGAAAGTCTTTTTTCAGCAGCGACAGGTTTTCGGGCTTAGCGCCACGCCAGGCGTAGATCGACTGGTCGTCGTCACCTACTACAGTAAGACCGGTACGATGCCCCACCAAGAGTTTTACCAATTCGTACTGGGAGGTGTTGGTGTCCTGATATTCGTCCACCAGCAGATAACGGATTTTCTTCTGCCAGCGGGTCAGCACCTCAGGATTGTTCTGAAACAGAATCGTCGGCGCCATGATGAGATCATCAAAATCGACGGCGTTGTAGGCCTTGAGCATGCGCTGATACACACTGTAGGTCTGTGCAATCAGCTGTTCCTGCGGGCTGGCCGCCATCTGAATGGCTTTTTCCGGAGTAATAAGGTCGTTGTTAAGGTTGGATATTTCGTTCTGGATCATGTCCAGCAGATCGCCGTCATCGCCGTGCTCGCGATGCATAACGTCGCGGATGATGCCCTTACAGTCGTCCTGATCAAGAATCGAAAAACCACTTTTATAACCGGCAGCCTGCAGCTCGGAACGTATGATGTTCAGGCCCAGGTTATGGAAAGTCGAAACCGTCAGCCCCCTGGCTCCACCCCGGCCCACGAGCGTCATCACGCGCTCTTTCATTTCCTTCGCGGCCTTGTTGGTAAAGGTCACCGCAGCAATATGGTGTGCCTTTATGCCGCAGACACCAATCAGATAGGCAATTTTTCGCGTAATCACACTGGTCTTGCCGGAACCTGCACCGGCGAGCACAAGCAATGGGCCGTCAATATACTTGGCGGCTTCACGCTGACGTGGATTGAGCTGACTTAAATCGACCACTGAAATACCTCTCTTGAAGGGCTCGGATTCTATCAGTTATGGACACCGTTGGAATCGTCATTCGATGTTTCCATTCAATATGGCAGGAAGAGTTTCCCCCAAGGCCTGACTGGAACATTTACGGCCAGTTACTCGCGAAGCCCGCATTCATGACCTATATCTAAGGGATGAAATACATTGGGGAATGTTCATACCATGAGTCAGAAGACCAACGCTGCACCGCCGAAACTTCTGGCATTGGGAAGCGAACGCTCTATCCCGGATTTTCTGCGTGACTGGCTCGAACAGGAATCCGCGCGCGCTGAAATAAACATCCGCACAGGCATGCTTGATGCCTTCCTGCCGATTCCCGAAGGCTATATGGTGGTTATCACCACCCCTCACGGTGATGAGAACCTACGCGACAAAGTTCAGGAAGTCGCCATGCACGTACCAACACTGCTTATCGGCTACCCCGAAGAGCGCGCCTTCTATCAGGACTGCTGTGCCTGGATTGACCTTAACAGCCTGACCCCACACTCATTACGCCACGGCCTGAATGAACTTCGTGCCTGTGTTGAGGGGCAACTACGTCCCCTGCTCCCCCGACAGGCGTGGATGCTTCAGTTCCGCAATCGTATGGAAAAAGAGCAGGGGCTGCATTTACAGTTGATCAGCTGCCGCTGGCGCCCGGTTGCATCGGGCGACAGCGCCGAATTGCGCTTTGCTACACAACAGTCCTTTGAACATCAGTTGCGGGCAAACGCGCCCGAAGACGCATTAATTGGCAAACTGCTCGACGATCAGTTTGTTGTCATCAGTCGGGATGAGCACTCGCTCTCGCGGAAATGGCTGAAGTCGTTTGACGACAACATGAGCTTCCTCTGGACTGCTTTCATGAGTAGTCCGGTATCGCTGCATTCCTATGGTGAAATGGGAGAGGCCCTTCAGAGCTGTGTTCGAGAAATCGAACGCAGCCGCATGATGCGCAGCAGCATTGGCGCCAGAAGCCTGAGTCACAGCGAATCAGTAATCGTTCAGGACCTGATCCGTGCTTTGCGCAGTCAAGAGTTCTACCTAGAATTTCAGCCGCAGTTCGATACCCACACAGGCTGCATGGTCGGTGCTGAAGCCTTATTGCGCTGGCTACATCCTGACCTTGGTATTATTCCCCCGACAACCTTTATCCGCGATGCCGAAATGGCCGGGCTGATCCGCACCCTTGGCCACTGGGTACTGCGTGAAACGCTCGCCACCTGGAATCGTCTGAAACAGGAGGGCATATCCCTGCGCATGGCAGTCAATGTTGCCTTCCCAGAGGTAGCCGACCCAGACTACGCCGAAAAAGTACTTAAGCTTCTGGAGGAATACCATGTACCGCCCGGCTGTCTTGAGCTGGAGCTTACCGAAACCGCGATGATGCTTGATGCCAGTACATCACTGCACAATCTGCGGATGCTGAAACAAGCAGGCGTACTGATTGTACTTGATGATTTTGGAACTGGCTTCTCGTCGCTTTCTCATCTGAGCGATCTGCCCATTACCGGGCTGAAACTCGATCGGGCATTCGTCACACCTCTGAGCTTACACGATGATGACTCTGCACAGCTGCATATTGTCGCAACCATGCTGGAGCTGGCACGTCGTCTTGGTCTGGAATCTACAGCCGAAGGCATTGAAGACCAGCACTGCCTTGAAGTTATACACGCGCTTGGTTGCGATCGGGTGCAAGGCTATTTTTACGCACAGCCAATGTCTGTCGACAATCTGATTCAGCGCGCCTGTATTCAGGAGAAGGTCATGGTGGAGTACGCGTCGGGTCAGCAGAGCCTGTTCTGAAACATTCTCCGCCTATGTCCGCCGAGCACATAATTTCTGATATTACTTTTTATTTCGGACCGAAAAACGCCTCGCCATCAAACGGGCTTGGGGTGTTCACGTGATAGATCGTCATAGCGACAACAAACACCAGAATCACCAACAAAAAAATCACTAACTGCTTATTCACACGGAATCTCCGCTTAGCGTGCCTTAACTCAGTCTGGCACGGATACCCCGGATCGCAAGTCAGCCCATCCTGTAGCGATCCAGGGCACGAAAGCCGATGGCCTCCATCAGATGAATTCGCTCAATATTATCTGCCGCCGCCAGATCCGCCAGGGTCCGGGCCACTGTTAACAGCCGATGATAAGAACGGGCAGAAAGATTGAGGCGCTCAATCGTATCCAACAGCCAGTTTTCATCATCACCACTTAGCCGACAGACCTCATCCCGCTTCTGCCCCCCAAGCCGGGCATTCACACAGCCCTGCCGGATTAACTGCCTTTGCCGGGCAGCAACTACACGCTCGCGCACCTGATCACTGGACTCTGAAGGCGGAGCCTGTTGTAAAAGCGCCGGGGAAATTGGCGGCACATCAACATGTAGATCAATGCGATCAAGCAGAGGGCCTGAAGTCTGGCCCTGGTAGCGCCGGATCTGATCCGGTGTGCATTGGCAGCGCCCGGACGTATCACCGTAATACCCGCAAGGGCATGGGTTCATTGCCGCGATAAGCTGAAACCCTGCGGGGTACGTCACCGAACGATTCGCCCGACTGATCACAATCTCCCCGCTCTCGAGCGGTTCACGCAGTACATCGAGCACTTTGCGGCTGTATTCCGGCAGCTCATCCAGAAAAAGCACTCCACCATGCGCCAGAGAAATCTCCCCCGGTTTTGGGTTGCCCCCACCACCGACCAGAGCCACACCGGAGGAGGTATGATGCGGCGCGCGAAAAGGCCGCTGCCCCCAACGGCTCTGCCAGTCACCACTGTGATGACTGATCGACGCTACTGACGCAGCCACTAAGGCTTCGTTCTCGGTCATCGGTGGCAGAATGCCCGGCAACCGTGACGCCAACATGGTTTTACCCGTACCGGGCGGGCCGATAAATAGCAGGTTATGCTGCCCCGCTGCGGCAATTTCTAATGCCCGGCGGGCCTGTCCCTGCCCTTTTACCTCAGCAAGATCACAAAGAAACTCAGCGGACATCAGAGAATCCTCATCGCAGCTTGCCTGATCTAACGCCTGCTGCTTATGTAGCCAGCGGGTGACGTCAGTGAGTGATTTCGCCACCAGTACTTCGCCACTACGACACAAGGCCGCTTCACGCCCATTCTCTTCCGGGACAATCAAAGTTCGCTGGTGCTTACCCGCCTGCAGCGCCGTGGGCAGCACGCCAGTCACAGGGCGAAGATCACCACCTAATGTCAGCTCGCCGATAAACTCACAATCAGCGAGTCTGTCTTCAGGCACCTGCCCCGACGCCGCCAGAATTCCCAGCGCAATCGCCAGATCGTAACGTCCACCCTCTTTCGGGAGATCGGCAGGAGCAAGATTGATAGTGATGCGTTTAGCGGGGAACTCATAATGGCTGTTGAGGATCGCACTACGTACCCGGTCTTTCGATTCTTTAACGGCAGTTTCAGGCAAACCAACAAGACTGAGAGAAGGCAGGCCACCGGACAGGTGAACTTCAACCTGCACCAGCGGGGATTCGATACCCAACTGAGCACGGGTATAAACGCGTGAAAGTGACATTGGGCCTCCCTGCCTCATCTGTCTGAGCGTCTAGACTATAAAAGTTAACTGTGGCCTACCATCAGAAAAAAGACTGACATTTGCCACGACGATTTCCGACGTTGCCGGTATCCTGTATACAGGATACCGGAGAAACGGATGATTTACAGAACAGCCGTGGCAATACTCATAGCCACGTTAATTACCGGCTGCGGAGCAGATTCAAAGTCTGTCGAGCAGGAATTTACGCCAGAACAGGAACAGACCGAAGTGCAGGAGCAAGAGATGATTCCAGAAGACCCTTCAGCCGAACAGCCTGTTGTGAATACTCCATCTGACGAGCAACCTCACGAACCCGGCGGGGAGCCTGTTATCACTACTCCTGAATGCATCACCGCGACGCAACGATTAGCAGCTATCGCTCTTACATCTCTTGCCTTGGCAGGTACAGGCTGCAGCAGCGAGGACTCGATTAGCATCAGCGGGCAGGTTTTCACTGCTGGAACCATCATCGTCGACTCCGATATCAACGATGCTGAAATAACACCAATTTCTAACGACGATCCGTCAGCGCCACAACGGATTCCGAACGTTGCTACCATTCAAGGCTTTGCTTCTGCAGTCGCCACCGCTGCATTTGTAAGTGGCGAAAGCTCCTATGAGAATTTCGCCAATAGTTTTGACGAAGACGATTATTTTGCAGTGGCGCTGCAGGCGGGCCAACGCATTGTTCTGACAGTTACAGACTATCAGGGCAACGAGCACAGCGATTCTGTCTATCAAGGTGACCTGGATCTCTATCTCTGGGAGCCCGGAGCCGACGAAGCCTTTGCATGGTCTGAAGGCACGACAGGCACAGAACAACTGACAGCTCCGGAAGACGGCGAATATCTTGTCAATGTGTACGCTTACAGCGGCATCTCAAAATACATTCTGCAGATTTTCCCGCCAGAAGAAGAATCCAGCGCTCAGTCTACAAGAGCAGCTAAAACAGCGACGAAAACAGCGACGAAAACAGCGAAAATTACACACCCACCTTTCATTGAGGATGAAGTTATCGTTCGCTGGAAAGAAGATACTGATATCGAACAGGTATCGACGTCGTCTTATCGTCTGACATCTCGCAACCATGCGAACACGGCTGTCGGAGTGGGTAGAAATGGGCGGAGCGAAAAGCTGGTTCTACAACCCAAGGTCACACAGCAAACGACCAAAAGCCTGTCTCCTCTGGCAAAGGCATACCCCAAGGCCGCTCAGATTAAAGAAAACCTGATTGCCATGAAGGAGCTGCGCCTGCGTGATGACGTTGAGTACGCGGTTCCGAACTATATCCACACAGCCCAGCTATCCCCGGATGACACCCTGTTCAGACTTCAGAGCCATTACAAGGATATCCGCCTTCCACAGGCCTGGAACCTGACCACGGGCTCCGCCGATGTCACCGTTGCTGTTATCGACAGTGGTGTATTCCTTGATCACGAAGATCTCGCTGACAAACTGGTCGCCGGCTACGACTTTATCAGCAGCACATCGACCAGCCGCGATGGCGACGGTATTGATAGCGACCCGGACGATCCCGGTGAAAGTTCACAGACCGGGGCCAGCAGTTGGCACGGAACCCATGTTACCGGCACTATCGCGGCGGCGACTAACAATAACCAGGGCACTGCCGGCGTCGGCTGGAACACCAAGGTAATGCCGCTACGTGTGCTGGGACTGAACGGTGCAGGAACCTCTTATGACGTCATGCAGGCGGTGCGATACGCAGCCCGCCTGAGCAACGACAGCCGTACGCTGCCAGCCCAAAAAGCCGACATTATTAACCTGAGCCTGGGCTCAGATTTCTTCAGTGAAGCAGAGCAGGACGTATTTGATGAAGCCCGCAATGCCGGCGTCATCGTTGTCGCGGCGGCTGGTAATGCCTCGACTGACCGGCCTTTTTACCCGGCGTCTTATGACGGCGTAATCTCCGTCAGTGCCACAGCTCCAGATGATACTCTGGCGTATTACTCTAACTTCGGCAGCAAAATTGATGTAGCAGCTCCGGGAGGCGATCTGCGTTACGACCTCAATCAGGATGGTCAGGCCGACGGCGTATTATCGACATCCGTAAACGATACAACGGGTGTACGGATATCAAGCTACAACCTGCAGGAAGGTACGTCGATGGCCACGCCGCACGTAACGGGTGTGATTGCCTTGATGAAAGGAGTTTATCCGGCGCTGACACCGGGTGATGTTGACGTCCTGCTCGCCAGTGGCAGCATCACTATTGATCTGGGAACTGCCGGGCGCGATAACTCATTTGGGCATGGACGCATTGATGCTCTGAAAGCAATTCTTGCGGCCGCTGATCTGGCTGGAGGCGGAGATCTGCCTGCCATCGCGGTACTTGATAGTGATCCAGCAGAACTGCAATTCGGCACCAGCGCTTCACTCGATCTGACTCTGACTAACGCGAACAGCGCCGCGGAAAATCCGGCCGTTACCTATGAAGTCAGCGATGACTGGATTCAGGTCGATGCCTCGCAAGCAGATACCAATGGCCTGGGCTCATACAGTATCAGCGTAAACCGCACTGGCCTCCTGGACGGCATTTACGAAGGTAACATCCGTTTCATCCCTGATTCAGGTTATAACCTGGATGTGCCCGTGACCATGCAGGTCGGTGACATCATCGCCAACCGCAGCCTTGCCCCGGTTTACGTACTGCTGGAAGACGCCGACACAGGAGAAATACTTGATGAGGCTATTGCCTCTCCTCTGGGCAACTTCAGTTTCAGAAATGTTCCCAACGGGACCTATCGCCTGCAGGCGGGCTCCGATATCGATGTAGACCTGTTTATCTGCCAGAACGGCGAGACCTGTGGTGAATACCCGGATAGTCTGACCGATGAAGTCATTGAGGTGAATGGTTCGAACGTGAGTGGCATCAGCTTCCTCGTCAGTCTGATCAGTAGTCTGGATAGCTATTCAGCAAGCTCTTCAGCCAATTCTCCTGGCCCGGTCGGAATTCAGCGCACTGCAACCGTTGCCGTGCCTGGCTCAGACGAAACAACAGGCAGCGAAAAACCGATACGTCAGGTCAGTAAATAAGGCACGGATAGCAGCAAAAACAAAAAAGCGCGCTCAGGGCATTCCCGGAGCGCGCTTTTTTATCGCGTTAAAAACTCAGTCTTTCTTCTGTGCTAACTGTTCTTCGCGGCGACGCAGATCAAATGACGCCTGCTTCACTTTCCAGCGGAACAGACCACCCAGCCAGCGCTTGATAAATACTGCCTTGCGGCCAATCGGGTGCGGGTTGCAGATCATCTCGCCTTTCATCAACGACTTATATGCGCGATCTGCGACTTCGCTGGCATCCAGTTCAGACTTCTCGAACACCTTATCAACGAACTTCAGCATCGACGGATCCGAGGTCTTCATGGTTTTGTTAAGGTTAGTGCGGAAGAAGCCCGGACACAGCGCCGTCACTTTGATGTTATAGGCGTGCAGCTCGTAGTGCATGGTTTCAGACAGTGCGATCACACCCGCCTTGGTGACGTTGTAAGACGCCATCGACGGCAGAATCATCAGGCCAGCAAGTGATGCAGTATTCATGATGTACCCGCTGTTCTGCTTTTTCATCACAGGGGTAAAGGTACGACAACCCAGAGCAACGCCCTTCAGGTTGATATCGATGATCCATTCCCACCAGGCCCATTCGCCTGCGTCGATGCGGTCGCCGGTAGCTACACCCGCGTTGTTCACTAAGACATCGAGGCCACCCCAGCGCTCTTCAACGTCAGCACGCAGGGCATTCCACTGCTCTTCAGAGGTCACATCCAGATAGGCCGTCCAACCGGTACCACCGGCTTTTTTCACCAGCTCCAGCGTTTCAGCAGAGCCCTCTGGGTTGATATCGGCGATACAGATATCCGCACCGGCCTGAGCAAAACGAAGAGCCAGTGCACGGCCAAGGCCGCTGGCCGCGCCAGTAATCAGTACTTTCTGCATGATCAGTGAATCCTGTGAGTTATTATTTTTTCTTGTTGTAGATGCTGCCCTTTTTCTCTTTAGGGTCAACCGTGGTCTTAAAACGTTTGTGCAGCCACAGGTACTGTGACGGATTTTCACGTAACCGGGCCTCGATAAAGTCGTTCGCCAGTTGCGCATCGGCTTCATCGTCGCCGCTTGGAATATTAATCGGGTCGAACACCGTAATGATATAGCCTGAGTTATCTGGCTTACGGAAGTAGGTAATCGGCATTACCAACGCTTTCCCCGCTTTCGCAATGCGCGATGTCGCCGTAATCGTCGCCGCGGGATAGCCAAAGAAGTTCACAAACACGCTGTTCTTGCGGCCAAAGTCCTGGTCCTGAGCGTACCACAGCACATTGCCTTGGCGCAGAGTGCGGATAAAACCACGGATATCTTTGCGGGTCAGGCATTCGTCATAGAAACGCGCCCGATTACGCTCCATGATGTAATTCATCACGGGGTTATCCTGCGGACGATACGACACACTGATGCGTAGCTCCGTACTCAGCAGGCTACCCGCAAGGTCCAGCATAGAATAATGAGCACCCAGCAGCATCACGCCCTGGCCATTAGCCTGAGCCTCGCGCACTTTGTCGAAACCGACAAACTCGGTCTTCGGACGCAGCCATTGCGGATCACGGAACCAGCCCATAAAGGTTTCCATCAGGCCGATGCCGTTATCTATAAAGATCTGACGCACCAGCGCTGCCCGCTCTGCCGGAGTTTTTTCCGGAAAGCAGATATCCATATTTACTTCCGCGATCCTGCGACGGCTTCCCGCGACTTTATGCAGCAACAGGCCAATGCCTTTGCCGATACCAAGCTGCCAGGAATACGGTAACCGGGTCAGCAGTACCAGCAGGCCAATGCCAAGCCAGACCGGCCAGTGCTTAGGGTGCAGCGGTGCCTTCAGAGAATCCGCCTCAGCACTGGCATTATCTTTTGGAGCATCAGCCATTCAGCCAGTCCAGATATGCGTTAACGCCCTGTTCAACGGTGAAGAATTCATCGGTGTAGCCCGCCGCACGCAGATTCGAGATATCCGCTTCGGTGAAGCTCTGATAAGCGCCTTTCAGGTGGTCCGGGAACGGGATGTATTCTTTTTTACCATCCGTGCCTTTGGCGCCGTGCCACGCAACGACGGCATCTGCCACGTCATTGAAGCTCTGGCACTTGCCGGTACCCAGATTGTAGATACCTGACTCCGCTTTCTGCTGCCAGAACCACAGGTTTACTTTCACCACGTCGCCGACGTAGACAAAGTCACGACGCTGTTCGCCAGCGCCCCAGCCTTCGGTCTCGCCAAACAGTTTGCAGACGCCAGCGTCTTTAATCTGGTTATTAAAGTGGAACGCCACCGACGACATAGAGCCTTTGTGCTGTTCGCGTGGGCCGTATACGTTGAAGTAACGGAAGCCAACCACCTGACTCGGGAAGCGGTTATTCGGGTAAGTGGCCTGAAGCTGACGCACGTACTGATCGAACTGCCACTTAGAGTAGCCATATACGTTCAGCGGCTTTTCGTGGGCACGCTCTTCTTTGAAAACTTCGCTACCGCCATATACAGACGCGCTGGAGGCATAGAGGTAAGGAATACCCAGCTCGAGGCAGGCGTGCAGCAGAATCTTGGAGTACTCGTAGTTGTTCTCCATCATGAACTTGCCGTCCCACTCGGTGGTGGATGAACAGGCTCCTTCATGGAAGATAGCTTCAACGTCGTCCAGCAAGCCGTCGTCGATCTGCACGCGCTGAATAAAATCGTCTTTATCCAGGTAGTCGGCAATATCGCAATCACTGATGTTATAGAACTGACGACCGTCGCTCAGGTCATCTACCACGATGATATCGGTGCGGCCCATGGCGTTCAGGGCTTTAACGATGTTGCTGCCGATAAAACCGGCACCGCCAGTCACAATAATCATGCTTCAGTCTCCTGGATGCGTTTAACGATGGCAGTAGTAGAGCAATTATCTTTAAAGCTCAGGATGATCACGTCACCACCGTTCTTCTGTACACACTGACCACCGGCGATCTCTTCGACGCGGTAGTCACCACCTTTCACCAGAATATCCGGCAGCACCCGACAGATCAGGCGCTCCGGAGTATCTTCGGTAAAAGGCACCACCCAATCCACGCTTTCAAGGCCAGATAACACAGCCATGCGGTGATCGAGTGGGTTAATCGGACGTGCCGGGCCTTTCAGGCGCGACACAGATTCATCGGAGTTCACCGCAACTAAGAGGCGGTCCCCCAGGGCTTTGGCTTCTTTCAGGTACTGCACATGCCCCGGATGAATGATGTCGAAACAGCCATTGGTCATCACCAGAGTTTCGCCACGTTCGCGGGCCTCTTCGACCAACAACATCAGTGAATCTTCATCGAACAGGCCGGCACCCTGCTGGCTGTCCTGACGCAGTTCACGGCGCAGTTCTTCGGTTGAAGCGGTTGCAGTACCCAGCTTGCCAACCACAATACCGGCGGCAGTATTCGCCAGCAGAGTGGCTTCTTCAAAACCAGCACCAGCCGCGAGCGAGGCTGCCAGAACAGAAATCACGGTATCGCCGGCACCGGTCACGTCGTATACCTCACGGGCACGGGTCGGCAGATGGAATGGCTCGGCATCACGACGCACCAGGGTCATGCCCTTTTCGCTGCGGGTAACCAATACGCCTTCGAGGTCAAATTCGTTGATCAGAGCATGGGCCTTGGTAACCAGCTCTTCATCAGACTGGGCCGGGCCAACAACGGCCTCAAACTCGCTGAGGTTTGGGGTGATCAGGGTCGCGCCACGGTACTTCTCAAAGTCGGTGCCTTTAGGGTCGACCAGAACCGGGACTTGCTGGGCTTTCGCTGCCTGAATCAGTGGTTGAGGGTCAGCCAATGAGCCTTTGCCGTAATCCGACAGAATCACCACACCCGTGTCTTTAAGGCGGGTTTCAAACGAGGCTTTCGATGCCGAAATATCCACCGCGTGGAAAGCATCTTCAAAATCGAGACGAATCAGCTGCTGCTGACGGCTGATAATCCGCAGCTTAGTAATGGTCGGATGAGTATCGTGCTTCTGGAAATCACAGGTAACACCGGCATCCTGCAACAGGTTCTCAAGCAGGCGGGCATTGTCGTCCTGACCAGTGATGCCAAGGAGATCGACCTGGCCACCTAAAACCGCAATGTTCAGCGCCACGTTACCCGCGCCACCAGCGCGGTTTTCGGTGTCCTGAATTTTGACCACAGGCACAGGTGCCTCAGGCGAAATACGGGAAGTCGGGCCGCCCCAGTAACGGTCGAGCATAATGTCGCCGAATACCAGTACCCGGGCTTTGTGGAAATCAGGGATAGTTACATCCATCAGAACATTCGCAGCTAGTACAGAAAGCGCGCAGTTTAGCATAGGCAACCCATGAATTGTGCTACTATCCGGGCCCGACATTCTGCACCCGGACGCACTGTGGCACGACACCTCTACACCCTGATCTACAGCATGTTTCTCCCCCTGATCATCGCCCGCCTATGGTGGCGTGGGCGTGCAAATCCGGGCTACCGTCAGCGCGTTGCAGAACGCTTTGGTTATATTCCTCATCGCCCACAGCCTAATGGCCTTTGGGTGCATGCCGTATCCGTGGGTGAGACCCTGGCAGTCGCGCCGTTTATCAAACGGTTTATGGAGCAGAACCCGGGCACACCGGTGATCATGACCAGCACTACGCCCACTGGCTCTGAGCAGGTGAAACGTCTCTTCGGCGCGCGTGTATT
>JAYNJA010000028.1:0-871 GCA_038109705.1 Thalassolituus sp.
CTCGGCAACATTCGCGTTAGCGGGTTGTGAGCTGGATTACTCAGCAAATATTCAGCCCACGCCTCAACAGATAGATGCCGACGTTACTTTTTATCAGGATATTGCGTATTCAGGGGCCAACGATCAGGATCGTATGCTCGACGTGTTCGTACCTGTTTCCTGCGACGGTAATTGTCCCTGGGTATTTTACATTCATGGTGGCGGTTTCATTGAAGGCAGCCGTCAGTCGGTATATCAGGATGCTGATACCTTACCGGCGGTGAATGATCTGTTGAACTCCGGTATTGCCGTCGCGACGGTAAGTTATCGTAAGCTCGATGTTAACAATATTCAGTCAGAAGGAATCGCAATACCCCTTAAGGACATTAAAGATGGTTTCCAGGCATTACGTGGTTCCTCTGGGGCGATTGGGTTATCAGAGGGTAATGTGATGCTGATTGGTGAGTCTGCCGGTGCTGGTGCCGCTCTTTGGCTGGGATACCAGGATGACATGGCTGATCCTGATGATACCTCCACGCTGGCTGCCGGTATTTCAACGCGGGTTAAGGGGGTGGTACTTTATCGTGCCCAGGCGACCTATGATCTTTTACACTGGGATTCGGCCGTTATGCCCGGCGCCAAAAGCGCGGTGTTTAGTGGCGGTTATATGTGGGAAATAAATACGTTGCTGCAGGCGGCTTATGGAATTACTGATGGCTATCTCTCCGACGCAAACCTCAATACCAGCGACGTCACAGCATTGAGAGCGAGCGTTGATCTGATGAGTTTTATTACTAATGACGACCCTGAGTTCTGGGTTGAAAATACAGAGCCGGGAGTTCAGTTTTATCCGAATTCCACGTCTATGTCTGATAAACAGAAACGTGATGCA
>JAYNJA010000028.1:881-2637 GCA_038109705.1 Thalassolituus sp.
ACAAATAAAAAAAATGGATATAATGCATATATATTAGCACGACGTAATATGCATGGTAAATTAACTCAATATTTTGATGAAGAACAACCTAAAGTTATCGCTAAGACTAAAGTCTATAAGAAACGTGATGCATTTTTACATGACCCGCGTCATGCTAAGGCACTTCACGAACGCGCTTTGCAGGTAAAGTTAAACCATAGTGTTGTCACTAAAGGATTGGAAGGTGGCGATTTAACTCAAAAGAGACATGCTAATGCTATGGCCTTCGTTAAGAGTAAATTGCTTTGATTTAGTTGAGCATTATTACCTGGTCAATTGATTCAAAAACCCGCCATGGTGGGTTTTTGTTTTAATCACCTTTCTCGATCGTGCCCATTATCACCGGCGTGCCTGAACTCAGATCGATCAAGGAGACCTCTCCGTTACCTGTCAGTAGTGCATCGTTTGCGCTATGAATAATGATGTCGTTGCAAAGGATTTCAGGAAAGCTGGTTACTACCTCTGGGGCTGCCGGGTCGTTTACGTCGACTTTGGTCAGGCCGTCGTCTGTGCAAACCCATAGCTGTTCCTCCTGTGAAGTAGGTTCCTGGCTCTCTTCTTCACTTGGCGTTTCGGTCTGGTTCTGAATCGTCAGTTTCGCCAGACCATAGGGGTTAGATAATTCTAATGATGACAACTGAACAGGGGAGGCTGGATCTTCAATGTCATAGATATTGAGACTATTCCGGCCTGTTGTCCGGTTACAGCTGTTAGTAACCCTGAGTGTCACATACATGGTAGTGCCGTCTGTGATTACAGGGTCGCAGCTGGCAACATGCCTTGCTTCGCCGATGAAGGTGAATTCCCCATCGGCGTCGATATCGAGAATGGTGACGCCAAACTCGCTACCTATGTAGAGGCGTTCTTCACCTTCAGGGAATATGGTTTCTGCATCCGGAATTGAATAGGTGTCATTCAACTGGGCTACAGCATCTTCTGGTAGCAGGTAGGAAACGATGCGGTGGTCATCGAGAAGCACGAAGTTTCCGTTCTGAAATGCCAGTGCTGCGGTAGAGCCAGCAACGGCATTAGAAACCCCTGTCCCTGACTCCTGATTGTCTTCAGCGCCACATGCGCATAGCAGTAGGGTGGTTACGCCGGCTAAAGCGGCCTTGTTGTACATATTCATCAGTTCCAACCCTCCACTTCGATCGGGCCTGTCGGAGCTGAACTTTCAGGCACCTCACTTTCAGCTTCTTCTCCCGAGTCTTCTTCTGGATCTTCAGGTTCAGCTACGTAGGTATAAGCACCGTACTCGACGATGTCTCCATTGGAAAATTCACGAGAGATGGCAACGCCATAGTCACCGTTCTCAAGTCTGTCTCTGTCTGCCGGTCGTATGTCGTAAAAATTGCTGTCACCAATGAGAGTGTAAGGTGGGAATGTTATCTGATCCTGTATGCGGCGTTCGTCGCCAGGGTTGAACGTTCGGTTTCTCAGCGGGGCAATCGGGAGTATCACGATATCGTTATAGGCGTTGGCATAAAGACTATTACCGTCGGTGGTCACGTCAGTGACGCCGTGTAACGGCACATAGGCGATCCTGAGCGGGTTTTGCTTATCACTGGTATCAAACAGGTGAAACCCGGTATAGCGATCGACGACGATAAGCTCAGCACTGTCGCTCAGCAGTTTGCCCGGCCGGGTCAGTGTCATGGTATCGCCGTACTCAGGTACGATATTGGTACGGATTTCGTCCCAGGATAGCCAGATAATC
>JAYNJA010000028.1:2647-10724 GCA_038109705.1 Thalassolituus sp.
GATAATCCGATCACAATATTCTGGCTTTTCATCAGAACAATATCTGTAGTCACAAGCGAATTGAAAGGGGATGGCGAACGTCGTTGCTAATGCCAGCGTGATCTTCCGGTGTGTGCTGTTATTCGACGTTAATTGCGCTCTGAATATTGATGCGGTCAGAGCAGCGCTGAACAGGATGGCGACACAATCGAAAATATCGAAGGTCATTCCCGCCATCGACAGCTGCAGGATCTCACCTGCAAGAGACAGCGCAGTGATCGATGCCAGTGCGTAAAGCGTATTAACCCTCGGCTGAATCGTCATCACCAAAGACAGCAACCAGGGCACAATAAGCAGGCTGAGAAGGTGATCACTGAATGGCAGCCACACGATACGATCCGGATAAAAACCGAGAAGCTGCCATAGAGAGTGGTCAGGACGAGTAAGCCAGAGGCTGCCCAGAACGATGGAAGATAGTAATGAGAATACCGTAAACGGGAGTAGACGCGAGGCCTGCATAATTTCGTCCCTGAAATCTGTATGGTCGGTTAATTCTGTGACGACGATATGACGTTTGCGGCTGTTTCACAATGTCGTGAGGCGGCCGCACGCTTTTCCTGACTTTCTTCAGAGATTAACCCCGGAGAAAGTTACCGATCTTATAGACGGCCTTCTTCGACGATTTAAGTATTGCTGCATGGAATTGGAATACATGCCACATACCGTCGTATACCTGCAGTTCGACGTCGACGCCGGCCGCCTTCATTGCCTCGACTGCGCGAGTGGCATCAGACAACAGAATTTCGTCGGAACCGACCTGAACGAGCGTGCGGGGGTAACCGCTCATATCACCGAATAATGGCGACAGGCCTTTGTCATCCAATGGTGTGTTAGCGGCATACATAGCGGCGGACGAGGTCAGCCAGCTTGGGTCCAGCATAGGGTCGATGCCCTTATTGCTGTCGATGGTCGGACCTTTGCAGGTGAGGTCACACCAGGGCGACATCAGTACCATAGCGCTTGGCTGAGCGTAGTCTGTCTGGCTGATGGCTTCTGCCAGCGCCATAGATAAACCACCGCCGGCAGAGTCACCCATGATGACGATGTCCTGATGCTCTGCCAGAAGCTCTGTGTAGGCCTTCATGGCGTCTTCAAGAGCCGCGGGGTACGGAGCTTCCGGTGCAAGGCGGTAATGCAGCACGAAGGCTTCACGTTCGCTTGCGCGAGCAATACGGGCGACCATTTCACGGTGGCTTTCAGGCGAACCTGTACAGTAGGCACCGCCATGCAGATACAGAATGGCACCGTGAGTTGGGGTTGGCGTCAGGCGCTTTGTCGGAATGCCAGCCAGAGTCATATCCTGTTCACGGATACCGCCCGGCATTGGGGTGTAACGCAGCAGGTCGAGACGGCTGCGCTGAGTAGCAACGCTGACCCGCGGGTTAAGTTGTGACTTCACCGTCAGGGTGACCAGTCGGCGCATGATCGCTTGCATCATGGACATGTTTTCGTGCCTCAAAAAAAGAGCGGGCATTCCCCTTGGGGAGCCCGCTTAAGATTGGGTGCCGCTATGAAGTGGCGATCATGAACATGGCGTTGGCCAGTGCTTTTTACTCTACGCCTGCCCCCGGTAAATGAGGGCAAGGCGGGGTAAAGAAGCGTCAGACCTTCATCATGAACTGTCGTTACTCCACCAACAGCAGGCTTAAGCCAGGCCAGTAAGTAATGATGAGAACCGTTGCCAGCAGTATAAAGAAGAATGGCAGGGTTGCGCGGTACAGCGTCATTACTGGCTTATTAAAGCGGAAACTGGCGATAAACAGGTTCATACCAACAGGCGGAGTAAAGTAACCCAGCTGCATGTTGGCGAGGAACAGAATTCCCAGGTGAATCGGGTGGATACCGTACTGCACAGCAATCGGCAGAATAATCGGGATCATAATCACGATGGCGGAGAAGATATCCAGCATCATGCCCAGAATCAGCAGGAAGATGGTCAGCAGCAGCAGGAAGGTAAAGCCATCGCTGACGTGCGCCTGAATGGTTTCGAATACCGCTTCCGGAACACCGGCATCAATCATGTAGTTAGTTGAGGCCAGAGACACCGCCAGAATCAGCAGGATCGCACCAACCAGCTTCATAGAGTCACGCATGACTACCGGTAGCTGAGTAAAGGTAATCTCACGACGGATGACAACAGTCACGGCCAGCACATAGAAGGCGGTGATGGCAGCGGCTTCTGATACAGCGAAGAAACCACCATAAATGCCACCCAGAACCACAAACGGCAATGGAATTTCCCACGCACTGTCTTTGATCGCGGCCCAGGCTTCTTTGCCATCAAACTTATGGTTCGACTTTGGCAGGTGACGTGACTGCCATGCGCTGTACAGCGACAGCGCCGTCAACATCAGCAGGCCCGGCAGAATACCAGCAAGGAATAGGTCATCAATGCTTACCGGAGTTTCCAGTGACATCTGCTGAGCGATAACACCGTACAGAATCAGCGGCAGCGATGGTGCAAACAACAGGCCGAGAGAACCAGAGGTTGTTACCAGACCCAGGTTGAAGTTTTCACGGTAGCCGGCTTTCTGCAGGGCAGGAACCAGCAGTGCTCCCAGGGCCACAATGGTCACACCAGAGGCACCAGTAAATGCAGTGAAGAGCGCACAGGCAGCAAGGGCAACAATCGCCAGACCGCCAGGCATCCAGCCTAAGAAAGCATCGGTAATACGAACCAGACGCTGAGGCGCCTTGCTTTCGCCCATCAAATAACCGGCGAAGGTAAAGAGTGGGATTGCGATCAGTACTGGCATTTCAGCGACGCGGTAGATTTCAACGGCCATCACCTGCAGGTCGACTTCCGTCTGGAAAAAGCCCCACATGGCAGATGCCGCGATCACGGCAAAGAGAGGTGCGCCAGCGAGTGCGAGAAGTAGCAACAGGGCAGGAATCAGAATGCTCATGCAACCTTCTCCGGCGCGACAACGTTGTCTGTTGCTGGCGTTGCTTCAGTTTCCGGACCATAAATGGCTGCCGAGATGCTTTGTATGAAGAAGCGCACTGCCATCAGTCCAAAGCTGAATGGAATGATCAGCTGCATGATCCAGGCTGGCACTTCTGCAAATGCGATATCTTCAAATTCGTAAGCCATTTCGACGTAAAGGCCTGAATACCAGCCGATGAGAGCACAGATAACGGCAGCAAAGAGCAGAGTTACGACGCTGGCAATACGGTTCAGGGTTGGCCCGCCAAGCTTTGAAATCAGGTCGATCGCGATATGTTCGCGTGAGCGGGTCGCCAGCAAGGCACCCAGAAGACCAAGCCAGAGAACCATGACGCGCAGCAGTGGGGGAATCCACCCTTCGCCGCCGCCAAACAGTGTCCGTGCCAGAATGTCGTAACCCGCGAGCAGAATCATGCTCAGCAGAATGAGCACCAGTACGGCATCTTCAATCCGGTGCAGCCAGACTGCGATCTTTTTCATTAAGGCTCCTGACGCATTTCAGCCAGGCGCTGCTGCAGCTTTTTGAACACGTCTACCGGGTAAATTCCTTTGTCGGCCAGTTCTTTGACTGCACTCGTCGCAAGAGTTTCCCAGGCTTGCTTGTCTTCGTCTGACAGCTCAACAAATTCAATGCCGTTCTGAGCCAGGGCGTCACGGGCGCCGGCTTCGTCAATTTCGTTCTGGGCATCCATGCTGGCGAAGGCTTCAGCCATCACGCGCTTCACGATCGCCTGATCATCTGCACTGATGCGGTTGAACGCTTTTTCGTCGATGATAATAGCACCTGTCAGGAACAGCAGTGGGAAGTCAGTTACATACTTCACTTTGGTGTGCCACTGCAGAGCGATTGCAGAAGATGCGTTTACCACGATGGTATCGATCAGACCGGTCTGCAGGCTGGTGTATACGTCAGACAGCGGCAGTGAAATCGGTTCAACACCGCCGTTTTCGAAGGTGGTTGCACCGATCAGGTCGCCTTCCGGTACCCAGACTTTCTGTTTGCGCGCGTCGTCAGATGTACGGATGGCATCACTCGACATCATGTAGGCAAAACCGGCTTCAGAAATACCCAGCAGAACGTAGCCCTGCTTTGCCATTTCGTCGACGATAAAACCATCGAATTCTTTACGGATAGCGCGGACTTCTTCAAGCGTGCGGAAAGTGAACGGCAGGTTGTACAGCTGTGACGCTGGCGAAATATTGATCAGCGAGCCCGTAGCTACGGCGCCACCCTGCAGCTGACCGATGCGCATTTTACGCAGAACGCTCTGGTCGCTGCCCTGAACGCCACCGGGGAAAAACTTCAGTTTTACGCGGCCTTCGGTTTCGGTCTGAATGTCATCGGCGGCGGCGCGCATGACTTTCATCCAGGACGTACCATCAGGCGCGAGGGTAGCGATTTTCAGTGTGGCTGCGTGGGTCGCTGGGGCAACAAGGCTCACCAGTAAAAGGACAGCGGCAAAAATTCTCATAGTCTTCTCACTCAAAGTATTCAGCAGATTCGGCTAACAGCACAGCGGCTTCGCGCTGGGCAAGACGGTTAATCAGGGTCAGGCTTTCAGCGTACGGATCAGCGTCGATCACTTCCTGCAGCAGACGGTCGTGGAGTTCCTGTTCAAACATCAGTCGGGCGTATTGTTTGGCGTACAGCACTTTGGCCATCAGGTGTTTGCCATCAGACAGTTCGATGGCTTTTTCGAAATGGGCCTGGCCAATTTCTGGCTTGCCGCCGACAGACGGTGGCAGCTGGCTTTCCAGCACACCGAGATATACCTGTACGGTGGCGTTGTCGTAGCCTTCATCGTACGCAGCTACCCAGCTCATCAGGGTTTTCACTTTGCCGACCTGGGCAATAGCATTCCAGTCAGAGGTATTGGCCTGAATCCAGCCAGCCCAGGCAGCGCCATAGGCATAAAACATGTCGATGTCTTCATCATCGTAATGCAGCTTCAGGCCATCAAGCAGGTCGTCGGCCGGGCCATCAACCAGTTCGCAGGCGTCGCTGTCGTATTCGCACAGTGCACGACGGGCATAGGCCATGGCTTTATCGGCCATAGATTGTGCCTGTTCTTCATCCTGTGCAAACACACCGGAGTAGGCACCGTAGAGTTGGGCACCCGCGAGCAGGAAACGTTCATTTTCCGGGTAGGTCAGGATCAGAGCATCCAACATCAGCAGGTAAGCGGGAGCGCCGGCGGCAACGACTTCAGGATCATCCTGATTCATCATGGCGCGGGATAGATTGTCCGGCAGTCGGGTTACCGAGCAGGCGCTCAGCGCCAGACTCAGTACGAGCAGAGTAATTGCTTTCATGGGCCGTCTGTTTAGCGTCGTGTTTATGGATGTAATTTTCGAGCGCCGATTGTACACCGGGAGAGTAGTGGTTTCACCCGCCCGGCGAGAACGGGCGGGGTTGTACCAACTCAGACTTCGGTCATATCGTGCAGATGGGTAGCCTGGTCGACAGAGCGGACACCAAAGTCGATGCCTATGCCGCGCAGAATGTCCCAGACCTGTTCGTTACTGCTGTGCTCTGCGATGGTTTTCTTCGCCATAAACTGTGCAATCTCCTGGATCGATTTGATCAGAGCGTAATCGGCAGAGCTGGAGCTGAGACCGTCGATGAAGTTGTGGTCAATTTTAACGAAGTCTACTGGCAGTGCCTTCAGGAAGTTGTAGGAAGACTGGCCGGTACCAAAGTCTGACAGTACGAATTTACAGCCGAGCTTGCGCACTTCGTGCATAAAGTCAGCGGCATCGGTCAGATCGTGGATGGTCGCAGTTTCGTTTAATTCGAAGCAGAGCTTTTCTACCGGAACATCACGGTCGTGCGCCTGGGCTCGCAGATATTCCAGCAGCGAGTCATCACTGAAGGCTCGCCCGGACAGGCGAACGATAAAGCGTTGAATCGCTTCTGCTTCCTGAGCGTGGGTGTCGATCCAGCTCAGCAGCTGATCGATGACCCAGCGATCAAGTGCATACATCCGGCTGTAGTTTTCAGCGGCCTGAAGGAATTCCATTGGTGGAATTTCGCCACCGTTTTCCCCCGGTACACTAACGACAACTTCGTACTGGAGTGTACCTTTATAGCGAGCCTGAATCGGATCAACCGGGACACAAAGAATATCCAGGTTTTCGTTCTCAAGGGCTTTGCTCAGGCGGTTGCCCCATTCCATAAACATCTCGTGACGCTGACGTGAAGCATCATCATATTCGTAGCGGACGATGCGGCCGCTACCTTTCTCTTTCGCCAGCTGGCTGGCAATTTCAGCCTGCTCCAGCAGATCCGCAGCGTCTGCGGTATCGGCTGATAGCGGTGCCAGGCCAATACTGACGGTCATGCGCAGAACGTCGTCGTGACCGTCGATACGGACGTCTTCGATTTTTTGCGAAATGAGGCGGGCACTGGCTTCGGCCTGCTCAATATCCTGTTCATTCAGTAATACGGCAAATTCGTTACTGCCAACGCGTGAGCACAGAGCTTCCGGGCATTCTTCCTGCAGTACTACAGCAATGGTCTGCAGGCAGGTGTCGCCTGTTTCCACACCGTAGTTTTTGTTGATCAGTTTGAACTGGTCGATGTTGATCATGCACAGAGTATGACGCTTAGCTTCTTTGCGGGCTTCGGCAACCGTACCTTCAAGCAGGCTGAGGAAGTGCTGGCGGTTCGTCAGACCAGTCAGCGGATCAGTATTCGCCTGCTGTGACAGGTCGGTATAAATCTGCTGTACCAGCTGGTCGATACTTTGATCAACAGGTGTTTCTTCCTGCTCGTAAAGACGCTTGATGCGGCCTTCTTCCATTGCCCGGGCCAGCTCGTTAAAGCGGTAGTCATGCACACGCATGCCAGTGTGATTTACACAGGCATAGCGTGACTGGTCGGCTGCGATCCAGGCAACAGACACAGACTGGCCGGTTTCCGTAAGCAACAACATATCGCCAACCTGCAGGCTGAGAACCCGGCGGGCACCTTTGCCTTTGATCAGCTCTTCTTCCTCAGGCTCTTTATAGTCTGGGAGGTCGATTACTGACTCCAGCTCTTCACCTTTCAGATGCGCTTCCGCGGCGGCTTTAATTTCTTTGTGCCACTGTTCGTGTTGCGGCAGAGGGCCGTTTAACTGGTCGAGCTCCGAGCGGGCGAGATCCAGTAATGGCAGAAATTTGTCCATTAACTCGGTACGGCCGGCGTTGTTACCATTAAACAGAATCAGTACCTGACGGTAGAGCTTAACCGCGCCCTTGAAGCGACCGCTGTCGGGTCCTTCACGTAGCAGCAACAGACACAGCATCTGCTGCCAGCCTTCCTGCAACCAACGCACAACACACTCAGGAAGTGCACGTCCGGAGGTGTCGTTGCCGATCAGGGCATTCACCCGTTTGTGGGCCATATAGAGGCGGTATTCACCTTCGGCAGCCTCAGCCACACGTTCGGTGTTCTGTTTAACTTTGCGCTCAGCGGTGCCGACGAGTACCTGCAGATTTTCCGCCAGATCTTCCATCTGTGCCGGATCGCTGCTTGGGTTTTCCAGTACTGGCTGGATCATTTCTTCGAGAGCTTCGCGCAGACGTTTCTGACCGCTGCTGGTAATGCGGCCAAGGCGGCCTAACAGGTTAAAGATCAGACGACCCGGATGCTGCGGGTTAAACAACAGGGATGGGTCCTGCAGCATCAGGCGCAGCAGAGGCCAGCCCAGCTGCTCGACACTCGGCTTAACAAAGTCGGCCATGCCCGGGTTTTGCAACAGGTTGCGGGTAACCTGCTCGACGGTATCAATGGCGTGGCGCGTGCCTTCTGGCAGACTGATGTCCTGCTGTGCGAGCTGTTGCTCAAGTTGTTCAATAACGTTCAGAGTGCTCAGCGGCACACTGGTATCGAGAGATTCAACAATCTCGTTGATTTTCTCCGGTGCTGCTTCTGGCAACGCTGGAGAAGAGCCGTTAGCTTCGGAGTCTTTCTGATAGCGCAGTGCCAGCAGTTGCTGAATATTAGCGTACGCTTGCTGGGCTTCGCCCTGATGACGCTGGAAGTCAAACAGGGAATCGCTTTTGCGATTAGGATCGGAGCGACGGTTGTGTGCTACTGCGCTGTCG
>JAYNJA010000028.1:10734-11909 GCA_038109705.1 Thalassolituus sp.
CCGGAGCTGAACCGTGCAGACTGTTATCGCCAATTACAACCTGCTGTTCGCGCTGCTTACGGTAGCGGAACGTCAGTGGAATATTGATCTGTCGGATGCAACTCTGATATGCAGATTTGAGTACGGCAACGGCCGCTTTCTCGTAGGTATCAAAGGCCAGCTCGCGGGCTTCATGGGGCAGGCCAAGCGTATCGATACAGTCGCGGAAGGCCTCGGTCACTGTATTCGGGCCAACCGGGTTAAAGCAGTCTTTGGCGCTGGCAGAAGATAATGTATCTAACAGCTGTCTCAGCTCAAAGCTCTCCTGAGACAGAAACGACTGTAGATGAGACGCCGTCACTTTCGCCTGCAGCCAGTCTTCGAAGTCACTCTGGTGTACCAGTGACAAGGCCACTGCGCCATCGAACTCTTCACTCTCGTCTGTCAGCTTGGGTTCACCGGCGAGCCAGCGTTGCAGCTGGTGGTTCAGGATTTGCGAGAAGCGGGCGTTAAACTCTTCAGACTTTGCCCGTACCTGCTTCTCGAGTTTCATCCATAACTGCTGTTCGGCGGTATTGCGGGCGTAGTCGGCTTTTTCGTACGTACCGTCAATAAAGTCCGGGAACCACTTAGCTGGCAGGCGTTCAATCAGTTGTTGTGCTTCGTTGGCAAAAATATCCCGGAAGCGGCCGCGTTGTTCTGGCGGCAGACCATGGCCCTGGCGGCTGTGGTTGAATTCCTGCATTTCCAGAAATAACTGGCCGTCGGCCTCATGTATACGCACACCTACCGCGTCGCCATCCTGAAACACCAGGTCGACTTCAGCCCGGATTGGTTTAGCCAGCTGGAGCTCCAGCAGCATAGGGCCCTGCTGCTCAGGAATGGCACCGTGTTTCCACTGTATGCGCATACCTGTATGTGAATAATCCTGAATAAGACATTCATAACCACTACCGTCCGTTAGAACGAGGCGAGCATTCACCTGGCTGGCAAAACGGGGGTGCTTCCTTAATTCAGTGGTCATAGTTTTCCCTGAATATTGCGGGCAACAGGGTGGGGTTGCCCTTTCTTATTAATAAATCAATAGCCGCATTGTCTGACGGGATGTCCGCGCAATCAATGACTTATAAGGGCCAAATGGCAAACTGCTTCGATTGTAATGGGTTTATTCTATTGCAGTTATATTCCTTGTGCGG
>JAYNJA010000028.1:11919-18284 GCA_038109705.1 Thalassolituus sp.
CTTATCCGGTTGATGGAATAATCCATCAGCGGGTCAAAACTGGCCTATTTAACCAGAGGTATATCGTGAGCGAACGGCGATCAATTTTTTCTATCCCTCTCGTCCGCGAACTTAGCGTCGTGCTGATCATCAAGCTGGCGCTGGTATTTGTGATTGCGAACCTCTTTTTTTCTGCCCCCGTAGTTATAGACCACGAGGGGCGGGGTCTGCAGGAGCATTTTGGCCTGCAGGCACCATCTTCATCTGACGCATTATCTGAATCTGAGGAGATCCAACATGATCAGTGAAAGCCTGGTAGATCTGTCGCGCCTGCAATTTGCGATTACTGCCTTTTATCATTTCCTGTTTGTCCCGTTGACGCTGGGACTGTCGTTTATTCTTGCCATTATGGAATCTGCTTACGTTATGACTGGTAAGCAGGTCTACAAAGATATGGTGAAATTCTGGGGTAAGTTGTTTGGTATTAACTTTGCCCTTGGTGTAACCACCGGCCTGACGATGGAGTTTCAGTTCGGTACCAACTGGGCTTACTACTCGCACTATGTCGGCGATATTTTCGGGGCTCCACTGGCGATTGAAGGCCTGATGGCGTTCTTCCTTGAGTCGACCTTTATTGGTCTGTTTTTCTTCGGTTGGGATCGCCTGACCAAAGTGCAGCACTTAGTTGTTACATGGCTGGTGGCCATTGGTTCGAACATGTCTGCACTCTGGATCCTGATCGCCAACGGCTGGATGCAGAACCCGGTTGGCGCAGAATTTAATTTCGAAACCATGCGTATGGAAATGATGAGCTTCTCTGAGGTTATCTTTAACCCGGTTGCTCAGGTGAAGTTTGTTCATACAGTGTCTGCTGGATATGTCACTGGGGCTATGTTTGTTCTGGCAATTTCAGCGTACTACATGCTGAAAAAGCGTGACCTGCCGTTTGCCCGTCGTTCGTTTGCCATTGCATCTAGCTTTGGTCTGGCATCGATTCTTTCAGTGATTATTCTTGGTGACGAATCGGGTTATGAAATCGGTGATGTGCAGAAAGTAAAACTCGCTGCAATTGAAGCTGAGTGGGATACCCACGAACCACCGGCGGCATTTACCTTAATCGGCATTCCTGATCAGGAAAATATGGAAACCGATTACGCCATTAAAATTCCATACGCGCTCGGTCTGATTGCTACACGTTCTGTAACGGAAGAAGTAAAAGGCTTGAAAGATCTGATTGCCGAGCATGAAGTACGTATTCGTAATGGTATGGTCGCTTATGGTTTGCTTACTGAGATTAAAGCCGGCGATAAATCACCTGAAAAAATTGCTGAATTTAAGGAGGTTGTCGATGACCTCGGCTATGGCTTGTTACTGAAAAAGTACGTTGAGAACCCAGCTGAGGCGACCGAAGAGCAGATCAAACTGGCCGCGCAGAATTCTATTCCACGTGTGGCTCCGATGTTCTTTACCTTCCGTATTATGGTGGGGCTGGGCTTCCTGATGCTGGTTCTGATCGGACTGTCGTTTTACTACAGCGCGAAGGGGACCGCAGAGCGTCAGAAGTACCTGCTACGTGCACTGATCATTGCTTTACCAGCGCCATGGATCGCCTGTGAAATGGGCTGGTTCGTTGCTGAGTTTGGTCGTCAGCCATGGTCTATCGGTGAAATTCTGCCGACCCACCTGTCTGCGTCGACACGCTCTGTTGAAGATCTCTACATGAGTCTGGCGAGCTTTATTGGCTTTTATACTCTGCTATTAATCGTCGAGATGTATCTGATGATCCGCTTTGCTCGTCTTGGGCCATCGTCGCTGCATACCGGTCGTTATCACTGGGAACAGCAGTCTGATAATCATACGCAAGCTGCGAATTAAGGAGGCGATCATGGAATACGAACTGTTAAAACTTATCTGGTGGGTGTTGATCGGTGTACTGCTGATAGGATTTGCTGTGACCGATGGCTTCGATATGGGCGTTGGCGCTCTGTTAAAGGTAATTGGTAAAACGGACACCGAGCGCCGGGTTATGATGAATACGATTGGCCCGCACTGGGACGGTAATCAGGTGTGGTTTATTACTGCTGGTGGTGCCATTTTTGCTGCCTGGCCTGTGGTCTACGCTGTTGCATTTTCTGGATTCTACTGGGCGTTATTGCTCGTGCTGTTTGCAATGTTTTTCCGTCCTGTGGGTTTTGAGTATCGCTCGAAAATTCAGGACCCCCGCTGGCGTAATGCCTGGGACTGGGGGCTGACTATTGGCGGGGCTGTGCCTGCACTGGTGTTCGGTGTGGCGTTCGGCAATCTGCTGTTGGGTGTGCCGTTTACCTTTGATGAGTTCATGCGCTCAACCTATACCGGGTCGTTCTGGGCATTGCTGAATCCGTTTGCACTGCTGTGTGGTGCGATCAGTCTGTTGATGCTGGCCATGCACGGTGGTACCTATCTGCAGATGCGTACCGCTGGCGATCTGCATCAGCGTGCTCGCAAAGTAACGCTGCTGTTGGCGGTTGTTGTTGCTGTTGCCTTCGCCGTAGGCGGCTTCTGGGTCAGTCAGCTGCCGGGGTACGTTATTCAAAGCGCTACTGACCTGGCCGGTGTCACGACACCTCTGAATAAAACTGTGGCATTAAAAGGCGCAGGTTGGCTCGATAATTACGGCCGCTACCCTTGGATGCTGAGTGCCCCGATTATTGCCTTTGCAGGTCTGCTGCTGACGGGGCTGATGACTATCGCGAATCGCGGTGGACTGGCGTTTATCAGCAGCTCGTTTGCGGTAACAGGCATTATCTGTACGGCGGGCTTCAGCCTGTTCCCGTTCCTGATGCCATCCAGTACGAATCCAGCGCACTCACTGACGATGTGGGATGTCACCTCAAGTCATATGACGCTGAATATTATGTTCTGGGTCGCGATGTTTTTTGTACCGATTATTCTCAGTTATACCGCATGGGGTTACTACAAGATGTGGGGTCGTCTGACCACTGAGTTTATCGAAGAAAACCAATATTCAACGTACTGAGCGGAGACTTTTAATTATGTGGTATTTCGCATGGATTCTCGGCGTACTGCTCGCCTGTTCGTTTGGCATTATCAATGCGCTCTGGCTGGAGGTGAATGAAAACCTCGACCGTGAGCCTGACCCGGATGATGCTCAATGAGCGAGCCGGTTAATTACCAAAGCTACGGCCCGCTGTACGCGGGCTGGGCTCGGTTAATTTCTTTTCTGTTAGCGGCAGGGCTCTCGGCAGCCCTTTTAGCTATGCCTCATCTGGTAGCAACAGATACCCGCGATCTTGATCACGGGCCCCTGTCGCTGGGATTGTTGGGCATCAGCGCCGGATTTATTCATGGGGTGGGCTATGTTCCATTGATGAAGATCTGGCGCTGGCTGTTCAGCCCCTATGTCGCCTGGCCTCTGATGGTCTGGTGCGGCTGGTGGTGGTCACAGGCTCTGTGACCATCGTCTTGTCCCCGCAAGCGAAAACAGTCAGAGAAAACACCTTGTATCTTAATATTCTTATGTGGTTATATTTGATAAATATTAAATACAACCACTAAGAACATTTGCAACACAGGTGAATCAGATGACTGATGCAATGAAAAAAGAAGACCTTCTAGCCGAGGCGCGTGCTTCGGTAAATCCTGTTGAAGCCGAAGCGGCGCAGGATCTGCTCGATAACGGCGCACATGTTCTCGATGTGCGTGAGCCTGCTGAATTTATGATGGGTCACCTGCCGGGTGCTCAGAACGTACCGCGCGGCGTACTTGAGTTTAAAGTGGGTGATCATCCGGTGCTGACCGATAAAGATGCCGCGATTCTTCTGTACTGCAAAAACGGTGGTCGCAGCACACTGGCTGCGCATACTCTGAAGCGCATGGGTTTTACCAATGTGCAGATGCTGGTGGGCGGCTTTGATGGTTGGGCAGGAACTGTGCACCAGGTTGAAACTGACCCAAGCCTGTACAAGTAACCTGTTATCGCTAACGGCCCGGAGGCTTGTTATGAAGAATAAAACCCTGTCTTTGATGATGCTCGGATGCCTGTCTTCGGTATCGGTTGCTAGTGCTCAGGAGGCAGTTACCTTGCCAGAGGTGACTGGCACCGATCCATTGATTGCTGACGCTCGCCAGCAAACGATGATGTTCGCTAAAGACCTGAAAAGCACTCTGATGCAGGGCATGAAAGCTGATGGGCCTGTAGCCGCGATTAATCTCTGCAATACCGAGGCTCCGGCACTGGCTGAAGAACACAGTCGTAATGGCTGGGAAGTTGGTCGTACCTCCGAAAAGCTGCGTAACACAGCCAACGCTCCGGATGAGTGGGAAGCTTCCATTCTCGCGGATTTCGCAGCACGTGCAGCAGCGGGGGAGGACATTACTACTCTCGAAGCCAGCAAGCGCGAGAATGGAGTGTTCCGTTATATGAAAGCCATTCCGGTTGGCGGCCCTTGTGTTGCCTGTCACGGTACGGCACTGGCGGAGCCGGTTGCTGCAAAGCTTGATGCCCTATACCCGAATGATCAGGCTCGTGGTTACAACCCGGGTGAGCTGCGCGGTGCTTTTACGCTGAAATACACCTTCGAGCAGATGTAAGCCAGAAATCAGGAGCACGAACTATGGAGCACAAAGTATCAGTACGGTGGCGTCGCGAAGGTGAGTTTTCTCACGAGGGCTTTGAACGCCGCCACGATATTGCCTTCCAGGCGGATGTCAGTGTGCCGGCCGGCGGTGCGGGTAACGAGTTTGGTGCGGACCCCGAGCAAATGCTAGCTGCAGCTATGGCCAGCTGTCATATGCAGACGTTCCTGGCATTAGCTGCCAAGAAGCGCTTACAGGTTGAATCTTATAGCGACACTGCCGAAGCCATTCTGGCTCAGCGCGAAGACGGAAAGTTCTGGATCTCGGAGTTAGTGCTTCGGCCAACCGTCGTATTCAATGGCGCTAAAATTCCGGATGAAGCTGCGATCAGAGCCATGCACGACAAGGCGCATGAGCACTGCTTCGTTGCCAATTCGGTGATCTCGGAAGTTACTATCGAGCCCCAATTTCAGAAAATCTGATTTTTTTTTAGAAAAACTGCATCCAATATCTGAATCGCTCCGTAAAGGTAGAAACACATTGAATGTTTTACCCTTAACGGAGAACGATTATGAAAACCCAAGTCACTCTACTGCTCAGTGCAATTACCGCACTGACTGCCCTGAATGCAAGTGCCTCCAGTCACCGGGAAGCGCCAAACGTTACCCGCCTGCCGGCCATTGACTCTACTGACTTTTATGCCTTCCGCAGCTATGAAGCCGGACGCGAGAATTACGTCACTCTGGTCGCTAACTACATCCCGTTACAGGATGCTTACGGCGGTCCGAACTACTTTGCAATGGACCCGAATGCTCTCTATGAGATCCACATCGATAATGATGGCGATGCGGTTGAAGATATTACCTTCCAGTTTCGTTTTCAGCAGAAGCTGGGTGCAATGGGCAATGGTGTCGCCTTAGCGATAGGAGAAGGCGAGAATCAGAAAAGTGTCGCTATTCCGCTGAAGAATTTTGGCAATGTGGATAACGACGGTAGTGCAAACTTCTACGAAACCTACAGCATCAAGAAAGTGTCTGGTGATCGTCGTACCGGTACAGCGACTACGTTGACTGATGGCGCAGGTGAAGAAACTTTTACCAAGCCACTCGATAATATCGGTGAAAAATCATTCAGTGATTATGAGGCTTACGCCAACGGCTTTGTTCACAATCTGACGATTCCTGGCTGTGATGCTGGTGGTAAGGTCTTCGTTGGTCAGCGTAAAGATCCTTTCGTGGTTAATCTGGGGAAAACGTTCGACCTTGTGAACTACGTCCCTCTTGATGGTGACGGCAGCGCTCAGAGCGATGCTAATGATGACCTCGCCGATAAAAACGTTACTGCTATTGCCCTTGAGGTACCTATCTCATGTGTGACCGGCTCGGGTAATGGTGTGATCGGTGCCTGGACCAGTGCGAGTCAACAACAGGCCCGTATTCTCAATCCGGACGCTACCTTCGCTAAGCCAGAAGTCAACGGCGGTGCCTGGACTCAGGTTTCCCGTCTCGGCATGCCTCTCGTGAATGAGGTGGTGATTGGCCTGAGTGATAAAGATGGGTTCAATGCCTCGGAGCCTAAGGATGATGGTCAGTTTGCTGATTACGTTACACACCCGACTCTGCCAGCACTGCTGGATATTCTGTTCCGTGATGCGCTCGGTGCTTCCGACAATATTGCACCGTCGAATATTCCTCGTACCGACCTGGTGACCGCCTTCCTCACTGGCTTCCCTGGTGTAAACCAGTTGGCAACTGTGACTGGTTCTGAAATGGTTCGATTGAATACCGCAATTGCAGCTACCGCTGCCG
>JAYNJA010000028.1:18294-19775 GCA_038109705.1 Thalassolituus sp.
CTGCCGCAGATCAGAGCGCCTTTGGCGTTGTGGCTGGTGACCTTGCCGGTTTCCCGAACGGACGTCGTCCTGGGGATGATGTTGTTGATATCGCGCTGCGCGTAGTGATGGGCGCTCTGTGTCATCCGGTCGATCTTGACGGTGATGGTAATGCCACAGATGACCTGGGCCTCTGCGAGCCAGCCGATGCGCCAACAGGCGACCAGCCATTCTCTGACCTGGCTCCGATCGATTCGACCTATGTGAACGATAGCTTCCCATACTTACTGACGCCGCTTGCTGGTTCAGTTAACCCTGCGCCGTAACCGCAGCCACAGTGAAGTAAGGAGTCTGATATGAAAACACGTACTTTATTAATGATCGGGAGCATGGCACTGCTGAGTGCCTGCTCTGACAGCAGCAACAATAATTCGACATTGAATATTCCAGGTGTGGATGACGGTGTCACGGGGCAGACTGAGGTTCTGCTTACCGAACTGGTCGACGATATGTTTATGGCCTCTGAAAATTCAGAGCCAGTTGAAGTCAACGACCTCAATATTGTTGATAACGCAGACGAGTACTCTTTCTCGTATCTCACTGAGGGTGAGTGACCTTTCGGGGCTGTTCTGCAGCCCCGCTTTTTTTCGTCAAATTTCTGGTCATATTTCTGGTCAGATGATCTGCAAACCAACGGACTAAATTTATGTTAATCAGTGGCTTAGTGAAAAATATTTATCGTCGCGCTGCCGTAACTGTGCTGTCGTTACCTGTTCTGATAATGCCTGTTCAGGCCTTGGAAACATGGTCGCATCCCGATGACAGCATTGTTGTCGCACGTTGGAGTAAAGAAGAGCTTAAGCCGCTGCCTCAGACATCTGCACAGCGTATGGAAGAAATAAAAAAACATTTCGTACTCGCCGATAAACCCGGAGAGTCATGGCGATACGATCGTATTCACGTGTTAATGGATGGCCTTGAAACGAGCCAGAAGGACGCGACCGGTGTAACTGCAGATGAGGTTATTTATTATCGGGCCCGCCTTCTTCAGCATCGCCATGAGTTTGTCCGTGCAGCCAAAATGTTGGAAGAAATTAATCATGGCTCCCCGCTGTTTATCAGCGCGCGCCTGATGATGGCTCAGGTATACAGCGAATTAGGGGAAAAGGCCGCCGCACGAAATGCCTGTTTGTCTCTTATGTTAGAACAAGCCGATCTTGCTGCAGTATGTAGTATTGGGCTTCAGCCAATTGCCGGCGCTTACGGCCACAGTGTCCTGACATCATTGTTGGAACGATTGAGTAACGATAAAACGCCTGAGGGGCGCAGCCTGACCGCATGGGCGCTATATCAGAAAAGCAAAAGCTATCTCCATGAAGAGCAGTACGCAAAAGTTGAAGCACTTTACCAACGTTGGTCGGCTGATGCTGAGTTGAGCGTGGCGGATCTGGTAAATCGTAGTGAGGCTCTTCTGCAGGATGATAAACCAGAGGTAGTGCTCT
>JAYNJA010000029.1:0-13010 GCA_038109705.1 Thalassolituus sp.
CTGGGCTTTAACACCGCAGGCTACGGCTGTACTACATGCGTTGGGAACTCTGGCCCGCTGGCGCCGAGCATCGAAGCCGCGCTGCGTGACCACGACATTATTGTGTCTTCTGTGTTGTCGGGTAACCGTAACTTCGAAGGCCGTGTGCACCCGGATGTCGACACTAACTTCCTGATGTCGCCACCGCTGGTTATTGCCATGGCGATTGCTGGCAATGTGAATATCGACGTAACGAAAGAGCCGCTGGGCAAAGACGCTCAGGGTAATGATGTGTTCCTGAAAGACATCTGGCCAAGCAACGCCGAAATCACGCAAACCATGCACGAGTGCATGGACCCGACCGCCTTCCGCGAAACCTATGAAAACTCCATGGGTGGCCCGGAAACCTGGCAGAAGCTGGAGTCACCGACTGGCCCTGTGTATCAGTGGGATGAGAAGTCGAGCTACATTCAGGAAATCTCATTCTTCGATGGCTTCGCTCTGGAAACACCAGCCGATTCACTGAACAACATCAGCGACGCACGTATGCTGGTGATGTGTGATGACAACACCACGACCGACCACATCTCGCCTGTGAGCCGTATCCGCCCTGACTCTCCTCCGGGCGAGTACCTGATGTCGATCGGTGTGGATGCCAACGACCTGACCTCTCTCGGCGCTCGTCGTGGTAACCACCATGTAATGCTGCGCAGTATCTTCGGCAACGTAAAAGCACGAAACCTGATGCTGCCGGGCACCACAGGTGCGGTAACTAACTACTACAACGCCAATGGCGACGCTGAGAAGATGTCGATCTACGATGCGGCCTCCCGCTACCAGCAGGAAGGCACGCCATCGGTGGTATTCGGCGGTAAGCTGTACGGTACCGGCTCATCCCGTGACTGGGCGGCCAAAGGCCCTGCTCTACTGGGTGTAAAAGCGATTATTGCTGAAAGCTTTGAGCGTATTCACAAGTCCAACCTGGTGGGCATGGGCGTACTACCTCTGCAACTGCCAGAAGGCGTGACTCTGGGTTCTCTGAACCTGGATGGCTCTGAGACCTTTGATCTGGCGGGTATTGATGCCCTGCAGCCGCGTGGTTCTGTAACGCTGACGATTAAGCGCAAAGACGGTTCGACCGAACAGCACAAATTACTGTCTCGTGTGGATACCTCGTCTGAGCTTGAGCAGATCCGCCACAAGGGCATTCTGCCGATGGTGTTGCGCGATATTATTGCAGCTAATAGCTGAGCTGGCTTTTTAAGCTGAAAGCTGAGGGCTCTTAAGCTGAGAGCTGATGCAAAAAACCCGGCAATTGCCGGGTTTTTTATTGTCTTAATTCGATGCTTTCTAAAGATCAGAACATAAACGCCAGACCCGCCGAAGCAAAATCAACGTTACCTTTTACGTTGTCTTCATCAAGGTCGACTCGTTCATATTCCAGGCGCAGATTTAGCTGAGGCAACACGGCAAAGCTGGTACCGACGCCATAGAAAAAAGCGGTGCCTTCGCGTTCATCGTCGTAGCCCAGTGGCCCTTTCAGGTCGGCATTCCACCAGAACTGCCCACCTTTCACATATACGCGCGAGTGGTCACCGGCTGGTAAGCCCAGCATCAGCGCGCCGGTGAAACCGGATGGATCAAAAGAAAAACTGCCTTCTTTGTACTTGCCCATATCGAGGTACTGCCCTTCGATACCAACGAAGTCATTCAGCCAGATGCCTGCAAATGCCTTCCAGCTGCTGCGATCGTCCTGAAAGTTGTCGGCATCGCCGAGGTCATCTATTTCCTGGCCGCCGACTGAAAGGTTATCGATCTTGCTGTAGCTGACTGCCCCACCAGCGAAGACATCTGCATCGTAAGTGCCCTCTGCGGCGAAAGCTGGCGCGACAGAAAAGATTGAAATAATGGCTGCGGTTAGCGGTAAGCGTACATTTTTCAAAACGAACTCCGTGCCTGTAGAGGCATAATCCATGTACTCGTCGGAGTTCACTCTCACGTCATTCGTTCACTGAAACGTCAGAACGCATTGTTTCAGGAACTTTCCGGCACGGTTTTGACGAACAAGAACCGAGCCCGTATGCTCTGCTGGCATCAAATTAAAAAAAGAAAAATACCGATGAATAAATTGCTCTCTGCTATTGCAGTAACTGTCGCAAGTTCGGCATTAGCTGCTCCGCTTTCTGCAAGTGCAGACGTTTGCCAGCACGAGATAGCGCCAACAAACGCCTATAAAGAGGCCGTGCTATTTTATCCGTGTGATCTTGAAGGGGCACTGCCAGCAGTGACACTGACCGGCGGTTACAGCAACACCTATCGCAACCTGCAATGGCTGGCAGAAGACATGGCTGAAGCCGGTTACGTCGTTCTGGCGATGACGCCGCCGAATATCTACGGCAAGGTCGAGCAATGGCGGGATGCCCACCTGGAGGGCCAGAAAACCCTCGTCGCGGTGGCAGAAGACAACGACACCCCGGTAGCTAAACATATAGATACTGATCGCCGTGGGATTGCCGGGTTCTCGATGGGGGGCGGCGGCACTCTGCTTGCGGGATCTATCCTGAAAGACGATGTAAAAGCATTAGCGGCCTTTGCCCCGTTTCTGCTTGAAGAGCAACGCAATGTCTCACCTACCGCGCCTACGCTCGTGATTGCAGGTGAAAAGGATCTGCTGATTACCAATGAGTCGATCACCCAGATCTACGACCATGTAAAGGCGTCTGCCAACAAAAACATGATTGCCATATACGCCGATGGCCGCCATCAGCAGTGGTATCGGGCTGAAGTTACCAAGAACCGCGAAAGCTACACCGAGCTGGCTCTGGCCTGGCTGAACCTTCACTTAAAGAATGAGCCGTCGGCTCAAGCAACTCTGAAAGCACCAACACCCCCAGCAGAAGACACCTTCAGCCGGCTTGAAGCCCACCTGTAAAGTACGATTTCGGCTAGCAACCTGATAGCAAAGAGGCGCCCGGTGCGCCTCTTTTTGTATCTGAAAACTCCGCATTTTATGGGCCTTTCGGTTCTGAAATGCCACCAATGTATCAAAATGTGCCACCGTGAAACCTGCGGTTTTAAAAGGCGTGACGCCCCTCCGTGAATCCGTATCCTTACTATCACTCACGATAAAAACAACAACGGAGAACACCATGTCTGCGATGATTAAAAGCGCTCTTCCACTGACGATGGCAGCCCTGATGACTGGCTGTTTTGGTGGCGGCGGCGGTTCTACACCAGCACCGTCTGAACAGACTCTGACTGCTCCAGGTAGCTTCGAGATCTGCTCTTACGAAACCAATCTGGATAACGATGCATACGCTTCTGCACGTATGACTTATCCTTGTGATCTGAGCGCAGGCCCGTTCCCTGCGACGACGCTGACTGGTGGTTTCACCAACAAGAAAGAACAGATGGAATGGCTGTCTGAGCACCTGACAAGCCATGGCTATGTTGTTCTCACCATGACTCCAAACGACCGTTACGGCCAGCCACCAGAGTGGCGTGATGCTCAGTTCGGTGGTTTCGCTGAACTTGAAGACGAGAATAACCGCGTGGGCGGTACTCTTCAAGGCAAGATTGACCTGAGCAAGCGCAACATCATGGGCTTCTCCATGGGTGGCGGCGGCGTCATCATGGCGGCGTCGCAAATGGGCGATGCGCCGGCGAGCATGATTGCTCTGGCTCCATGGTTAGGTGACTTCACTGTTGACTACAACCGTATTCAGGTACCAACACTGATGCTGGGTAGCGAAGACGACGAACTGGCTTACTACACCGAAGACTATTACGCTCGTTTACCGGGCAATATTGAACGCGGCCTCGGCATTTATACCGGCCGTAGCCACTATGACTGGTATGGCACTGGCGATCAGGATGCTAAAGCCGAATTCCGCACTCTGGTGACTGCATTCCTGGAAGTTCAGTTGAAAGGCAACACTGATGCTTACAGCTACTTCGAAGGTGCTGAGCACGACGAACACGTAGCCGACGGCTGGTTCTCAGCATTCGATTACCAGAAGTAATAGCAAGACTCCTCTGCTCCTTTTAACCCGCCATCTGGCGGGTTTTTTATTGCCTGATGTCCACGCCCAACAAACACATCAGTCTTGGTACTACAGCACTTTCCGGACACAAATAGGACAATTTGTACCAAGATTTCCAATCTTCAGAAGACTGTCCACATATGACGTGACCCAGTGTTTCCGTCAGGTATTCTGTGACCAGTTCCGCAATAAAAATAAAAACGGAGATCAATATAATGATGACTGTAAAAGGCGCTCTGCGCGTAACTCCTCTGGTAGCTTCAATTGCACTTGCTGGCTGTTTCGGTGGCGGCGGTAGCAATCCAGAACCAACACCAGAAGGTCAGGCGCTGGGTAACCCAGGCAGCTTCGAGATCTGTTCATACGAAACTAACCTCGAGAACGACGGTTACGCTTCGGCACGTATGACCTACCCATGTGACCTGAGCGGTGGCCCAATCCCTGCGACTACTCTGACTGGTGGTTTCACTAACACCAAAGAGCAGATGGAATGGCTGGCTGAGCACCTTTCTTCTCATGGTTACGCTGTACTGACCATGACACCAAACAACACTCTGGGTGTACCACCAGGCTGGCGCGATGCTCAATTCGGCGGTTTCGCTGAATTCGAAGATGAGAACAGCCGTAGCGGTAGCCCTCTGCGTGGCAAAATCGACCTGAGCAAACGTAACCTGATGGGCTTCTCCATGGGTGGCGGCGGCGTAATCCTTGCTGCTGAAGAAATGGGCAACCAGCACACCAGCGCGATTGCACTGGCGCCTTGGTTAGGTGCTTACAGTGTTGATTTCGAAGCGATCGAGTCTCCTATCCTGATGCTGGGCAGTGAGTTCGACGAACTGGCATACGCGACTGAGCGTTACTACTCAGAACTGTCGCCAAACACTGAGCGCGGTCTGGGCATGTACGCAGGCGGCAGTCACTTCCACTGGTTCGGCAATGAGGATACCGAGTACAAGAAGAAATTCCGTACTCTGGTTACTGCGTTCCTTGAGATTCACCTGAAGGGTGACACCAGCGCTTACAGTTACTTCGATGGCGCAGAGCATGACGAGCACGTAGCAGAAGGCTGGTTCTCAGCTTACGACTACCAGAAGTAATTTCTGAACTGCTCAAAAAAACCCGCCAATGGCGGGTTTTTTTATGCGTGCCTGATAGCTACCACCATAGAATCCATGAGGTGAAGCTGATATTTTGAACGTTCTGTAGTTAAAACACAGATAGCTACAGAAGCACGAGTAGCACAACAAGCACAGTCATAGACTCAGGAAGCAGTAATGTCCGACAAACAATCCAGGGAAGGCATTGTCGACCCGCGTGATCATTCTCAGTTTGCCCTGTTAAAAAGCAAACGCTTTGCCCCTTTCTTTTTTACCCAGTTCCTCGGGGCTTTTAACGACAACGTCTACAAAAACTCGCTGATGGCGATGATCACCTTCGGCCTGCTTTCAAGCAGCCTCGATCTGAGCCTGATGAACAACCTTGGAGCTATGCTCTTTATTCTGCCGTTTTTTCTATTTTCGGCTCTCGCAGGCCAGCTATCAGATAAATACGAGAAGTCCTGGTTGATTCGCCGTATTAAGTTGCTCGAAATCGTGATCATGACATTAGGAGCCATCGCTTTTTACTTCAGTGCAACCGCTGGCCTTATGTGCCTGCTTTTCCTGATGGGCACACAGTCGGCGTTCTTTGGCCCGGTGAAATACAGCATCATCCCCCAACACCTGGATAACCACGAGCTTGTTGGTGGTAATGCTCTTGTCGAAATGGGGACCTTTTTGGCGATTCTTACCGGGACGCTAGTCGCCAGTGTACTCGCAACGCAGGAAGACGGCGTGATCTGGGTAAGCAGTGTGATTGTGGGTATTTCTATTCTTGGTTATTTCGTCAGCCGCCGGATCCCGGCCGCTGCAGCTGCAAATCCGGAACAGAAAATACGCTTTAATCCATTCACAGAGACCTGGCGTACGCTGGGATATAGTCGCCAGACCAAAGCAATCTTCCTCGCGGTTTTGGCCATCTCCTGGTTCTGGTTTTTAGGCGCTGCCTACCTGACCCAGATTTACGGGTACGCAAAAGACTTTCTTGGTGGTGATCAGAGTGTGGTAATGGTTCTGCTCGCGACCTTTTCGATCGGTATTGCTGTTGGCTCGTTGTTGTGTGAGCGCCTGTCAGGACATAAGGTTGAGCTAGGCCTTGTGCCACTGGGCTCCATCGGCCTTACGATTTTTGGTATCGACCTCTACCTGATTGATCTGCCTGCCGTTGGGGCTGAGTTTATCAGTGCTGGTGATTTTCTTACCCAGCTGCACGGTATGCGGGTGGTGTTCGATTTTCTCATGATCGGGATCTTTGGTGGTTTTTACATCGTGCCCTTGTACGCCATGATTCAGGCGCGCTCAGAAGAAAAACACCGCTCTCAGGTCATCGCGGCCATCAACATTATGAATGCTTTGTTCATGGTGGGGTCGGCGATTTTTGGCATCCTGATGCTCGGCGTCGTTGGGGTGAGTATTCCCGAATTCCTCGTGATTCTCGCGGTGCTCAACGCTCTGGTGTCTATCTACATATATCGCACGATTCCAGAGTTCGCGATGCGTTTCATCATCTGGATTCTGACCCACACCTTGTACCGGGTTAACCACATTAACCTGCACAAAATTCCTGAAGAAGGTGCCTGCGTGCTGGTCTGTAACCATGTATCGTTTGTAGATGCCCTTCTGATTGGAGGCGCTTGCCGCCGCCCAGTGCGTTTTGTGACGTTTAAGCCCATCTATAACATGCCGGTGCTCAACTTTATTTTCCGCACTGCCAAAGCGATTCCTATCGACAGTAAAAAGGCTGACCCAGAAGGCTATGAACGGGCATTTGAACGCATCGCAGAAGAACTACGCGAAGGTGAAGTCGTCTGTATTTTCCCAGAGGGAAAACTGACTACCGATGGCGAAATAGACGAGTTTAAAAACGGTATCTCGCGAATTCTTCAGGAGACACCAGTACCGGTTGTGCCTATGGCCTTGCGAGGATTGTGGGGCAGTTTCTTCAGCCATAAGGACAGACCTGCGCTTACGCGCCTGCCACAACGTTTCTGGTCGAAGATCGATATGGTCGTTGGTGATGCCATCCTTCCTGAGGATGCCACACCAGAGACGCTTAAAGCCGAGGTGGCTCTGCTGCGTGGAGATCGCCAGTAAAACTCCGGCGACGTAGTAATAAAAAACGGGGCTGATGCCCCGTTTTTTATTTTTTGTCTGAAAGAGATCAGAAAGATGAATTAATCACCAAACTGCCACCACTTTTTCTCTTTCTTAGGTTCTTGTTTCTGGGGCTTTTCTTCTTTAGCTTTCTCTTCTTTTACTTTCTCGGCCTTCTCTTTTGCTTCTTCGGCTGCATCTTCAGCGTCGTCTTTCGCCTTTTCACGTGCGTCTTCAGCATCGTCTTTTACGCGCTCACGCTCTTTCTCAGCCTTACCCTTGGCACGCTCTTCACCTTTTTCAGCACGCTCATGGGCTTCTTTCGCGTCACCGTGATGCTTACCAGATTCATCATCCATATGCTCACGCTTACGCTCGGCTTCGCCTTTGTGATGATCAGCGTCGCCCTTCATCTTTTCTTTGTCTTTCTTGGCCTTATGCTTCATCTCTTCAGATTTAGCTTTGCCCTTCTCTTTGCCTGCTTCAGCCTTTGCCTTAGCTTCTTCACGCTTCTTGTCGCCCTTTTCTTTCATCATTTCAGAGTGAGCTTCGACCTGTTCACGGCTTGGCTTTTCACCTGCCCATTCCGGCTTTTCAGCCAGAGCAGGCGCAGCAACGCCAGACGCCATAACGGCAAGAACCGCTGAGGTGAGAATCGTTTTTTTCATGGTATATCCTTCGCTTAACAGCTATATCGTTATTAACTCTATAACCAACAAGTTATCACATATTGATGACAGGTTTTCGTGAGAAGTATCAATATTTGTAATGACTCCTCTGCCTGAAGAGAAAACAAAAAAACGGGCACCCATGTTTATGGATGCCCGTCTTTTTATTGTGAGTAGTAAGTCGGCTGATTATTCAGCTGGCTTTGCTTTCTCACGCAGTTTGATGTGCAGATCACGCAACTGTGCATTGCTTACTTCGCCCGGTGCCTGTGTCATTACACATGCAGCTGACTGAGTTTTCGGGAAGGCGATCACTTCGCGGATGCTGTTCGCACCGGTCAGCAGCATGATCAGACGATCCAGACCAAATGCCAGACCACCGTGTGGTGGCGCACCAAATTTCAGTGCATCGAGCAGGAAGCCGAACTTCTCAACCTGTTCTTCTGCACTGATACCCAGCACGTCGAATACTTTTGCCTGCATGTCCTGATCGTGGATACGGATAGAACCACCACCCAGCTCACAGCCATTCAGTACCATGTCGTAAGCACGTGACAGGGCTGCTGTCGGGTTAGCAGCCATTTCTTCTGGCGTGCAGCTTGGTGCAGTGAACGGATGGTGCAGCGCGGTCAGAGAACCGTCGTCATTCTCTTCAAACATCGGGAAGTCTACGACCCACAGAGCAGCCCACTCAGAGGTGTACATGTTAAGGTCTTCTGCGACTTTGCAGCGCAGTGCGCCCAGTGCATCACACACAACTTTGGTTTTGTCTGCACCGAAGAAGATGATGTCGCCGTTCTTAGCGTCCAGCTTCTCCATGATTTTCATGGTGTTGTCGTCGCCGATGAACTTGATGATCGGAGACTGCAGGCCTTCTACGCCGTTTTCAATTTCGTTGACCTTAATCCAGGCCAGACCTTTCGCACCGTAAATACCAACAAACTTGGTGTATTCGTCGATCTGCTTACGGGATAGTTCAGCACCGCCCGGTACTTTCAGGGCAGCAACACGACACTTAGGATCTTTGGCTGGCGCTGCGAATACTTTGAAGTCGATGTCCTGCAGGAATTCTTCAACATCCACGATTTCCATAGGGATACGCATGTCCGGTTTATCAGAACCGTACTTGCTCATCGCTTCTGCGAAAGGCATGCGTGGGAAGTCGCCCAGATCAACGTTCAGTTCTTTGGCGAAGATCTCTTTGATCATGCCCTGAGCGAGGCCCATGATGTCTTCTTCATTGATAAATGAAGCTTCGATATCGATCTGGGTGAATTCTGGCTGACGGTCAGCACGCAGGTCTTCGTCACGGAAACACTTAGCGATCTGATAGTAACGGTCAAAACCCGACACCATCAGCAGCTGCTTGAACAGCTGTGGTGACTGTGGCAGCGCGAAGAATGAGCCTTCGTGCGTACGGCTTGGTACCAGATAGTCACGCGCGCCTTCTGGCGTCGCACGGGTAAGGATCGGCGTCTCGATATCGAGGAAACCGTTATCTTCGAGGTAGCGACGAACCACTGACGTTACTTTTGAACGGAAACGCAGCTTGTCCTGCATTTCAGGACGACGCATATCCATGTAGCGGTACTTCAGACGGATATCTTCGCCGACGTCGGTGTAGCCATCCAGTGGGAATGGTGGCGTCACCGCCTTGTTCAGGATGGTCACTTCTTTACCCAGCACTTCGATCATGCCGGTTTTCATGTTGGCGTTAGTAGTGCCCTCAGGGCGGCCACGTACACGGCCGGTAATCTGCACAACAAACTCAGAGCGTACGCTGTCTGCAGTGTTGAAAGCTTCTACCGTATCCGGGTCGAAAACTACCTGCACCAGACCTTCACGGTCGCGCACATCAAGGAAGATTACACCACCGTGGTCACGGCGACGGTGTACCCAACCGCAGAAGGTTACGGTCTGATCAATCAGTGTTTCGTTGATATCACCACAATAATGTGTGCGCATCGTATGATCCTAATCCAGTCACAGGCAGCAGGACTGCCCTGTCATCAATAGTGTCTGCCACCGGATTCCCCGGCTGGCCAATGAAAGCCGCGCATTATAACGAATATGAGGGCACTTTTGCACCGGGGTACGACGCATTTACACCTTGAGCGCTTCTGCCAACCCGTTAAGCTCTACGACATGTCAAAAGCAACACACTATTAACCAATAACAATGACCCCAGGAGTCCGTTTCATGCAGTCTTTCGCTAACAAAGTCGTGGTAGTTACCGGTGCCGCATCTGGTATTGGCCGTGCACTGGCACAGCAGCTCAGCATGCAGGGAGCCCATCTTGCTCTCTCCGATGTCAACCTCGAAGGCCTGGAAGAAACCCGCGGCATGCTGCGCGGTTCTGGCAATGTCACGACACAGAAACTGAACGTGGCTGACCGTGAATCCTGGGAAGCTTATGCTCAGCAGGTGGTTGCGGACCACGGCCAGGTCGACATGATCATCAACAACGCCGGTGTTGCTCTGTCTGAAACCGTTGAGAAGATGAGCTACGAAGACATGGAGTGGATCGTCGATATCAACTTCTGGGGTGTAGTGTACGGCACCAAATCGTTCCTGCCTTTGTTGAAAGAGCGCCCTGAAGCGGCCATCGTCAACGTTTCCAGCATCTTCGGCATCATCGCCCTGCCAACTCAGGCAGCTTACAACGCGACCAAATTCGCCGTTCGTGGCTTCACTGAGTCACTGCGTCAGGAACTGAAAAACACGAACGTTTTCGTTTCCACCGTTCATCCGGGCGGTATCAAAACCAATATCGTTCGTAACGGTCGAATGAAAACAAGCATGACTGGTGAGAACCAGACGCTGGAGCAGCAGGCAAAACACTTCGATAAAATCGCGCGCACCACACCTGCGCAAGCAGCCGATACCATCCTCAGCGGTGTAAAAGACGGTAAGCGACGCATTCTGATTGGTTCTGATGCACGAGCGATGGATCGCATCCAGCGCCTGTTCCCAGTGCGTTACACTGACATCTTTGCCTGGGCATTGAAGAAATTAGGCTGATTTCGTGATCTATGCCTGAAAAAACAGGGGTTAGCGTCTTGCTAACCCCTTTTTTTTGCTTAAAAATCGTACTGCCCTTTACGCATTTCATGCGCAACCGACTTGCGCACTACGGGCACGCCGCTATCAACGAAAGGACAAGACCTATGGCAGTAAAAAAACCAGCAGCCAAAAAAGCGCCTGCGAAAAAACCTGTAGCTCCAAAAGCGCCGGCAGCAAAAGCTGCTCCTGCACGTAAAGTCACAGCACTGCGTGACAAATATACAAAAACTCAGATTCTCAACGAGATCGCTGAAAATACTGGCCTGACCCGTAAAGAAGTCAGTGCAGTGCTCGATGAGCTCGGCATTGTGATTGAACGTCACATTAAGAAGCGTGCTGTGGGCGAGTTCACCCTGCCAGGTCTGCTGAAAATTAAGACTGTTAAAAAGCCGGCTCAGAAAGCGCGTAAGGGTGTACCTAATCCTTTCCGTCCTGGTGAGACGATGGATGTTGCGGCCAAGCCAGCGTCTACCCGTGTGAAAGTACTGCCTCTGAAGAAACTGAAGGACATGGCTGAATAAGTCATCTCTTAAGTCTCTGGCGCACGGTGACAATTTTCAGAGAACTGAATTAACAAGTCTCCGGGAATCGTCCCGTGCCCTAGTACTGATAACAGCCCCTCACCACTGATCGCGCAATGCTCTCAGTGCCTTAAATACATCACGATCACTCAAACCAAGATCCGGAAACTCTTCTTTCAGGCGGGATTTAATTGCAAATTCATGCAAACGCAGGAAAGGATTGTAAGTACGCTCCTGCCCAAGACTCATATAAGGCATGTCATCCGGATTAGTGTGTTCTACTTCATTCTGCCAGTGCTGGGCATAGCTATTTTCAGGCTCACGCGATAATGCAAACGCCAGATTGTTTTTCATGTAATCATGGCCTGGATAAAGAATAGTATCGTCAGGTAACGGCATCAGTTGCGAGACAAACGTATCGTACATTTCATCAACGTCACCGCCATTGCGACAATTCCCGGCACAAGCATTAAACAGGGTGTCACCGGAAAACAGAATTGAAGTTCCGTCATTGTCTTCTGCGGCAACCAGCAGGCATAAGTGAACGGGGGTATGTCCCGGGGTAAACAGAACTTTCAGTTTGATTGAGCCCAGTTGAATAATGTCACCGGCCACAACCCCGCGATCTACGTCTGGAATTCGCTCAATGGCATTTCTATGGGCGATAACTTCTGCGCCCGTCGCCGCCACAATGGCTGGATTACCTTCCACATGATCATGGTGTTCATGGGTATTGATAATCATGCGGATGCGATAACCGTGCTCCTCCGCCAGCGCCAGCATTGCTTCACCATCGAGTGGATCAATGGCAATGGCGTCCCGGGTTTCTTCGCAGCCTACGAGATAATTAAAATTACGCAGGGGGTTGTGCATGTAACGTCTGAATACCTGCATAAGGCCTCCTGATTACCAATAGATCGTATCTTGATCAGCATCCTTTGCTGTTGCTTCATCGATGAAATGGCGGGCAAATAATTCTTCCAATTCTTTAATTCTTGCGGCTGCCGATTCGTCTGAATATTTCACCGCGGGGCTATGCCCCCAAACTGGACCTGGCCACGCAGGGTCATTCTCTTTTCGGGCAACATGGTGAACATGTAACTGGGCAACAACATTTCCCAGTGCAGCTACGTTCATCGAGTCAGGCGAAAAGTGATCGGCCATTTTTTCGGCAACAAATGTCGATTCTTCCATTAACTGGGCGCGATCCTGCTGTGAGAGTTGGTAATACTCAAAAACATCTTTTCTCGCAGGTACCAGGATCACCCAGGGATATCGGCTGTCGTTCATCAGCAGAACCTGACACAGTGGCAAACGGCCAATAACAAAGGTATCGCCTTGCAGGCGGTCATCTAAGCGGAACATAATCAATCTCCTGTAGTTAACTAATGATAGAGCGCCGACGGGCACAGGTCACGATTCTATGTATGCTTTCAGTACCCTGAACTCGATTACAGAGATTGACGCGGACGAATGGGATGCCGCACTCCCGGCCCAGGCTACGCCATTTCTCAGCTATGCCTTTCTCAGCGCACTGGAAGAGAC
>JAYNJA010000029.1:13020-19004 GCA_038109705.1 Thalassolituus sp.
ACTACAGGCTGGCAACCAGCTCATCTGATCAGCTCAGACAGACGCGTGATATTACCCGCCTATATCAAGACGCACAGCTACGGCGAATATGTCTTCGATTGGTCCTGGGCTGAAGCCTATGCCAATCACGGTCTGGACTATTACCCTAAGCTGCTGGTCGGGGTTCCTTTCACACCCGTACCCGGGCCCCGGATACTTGGTAACGGCGCTGCCTCTGAGGCGCTTTTCTCCAGTCTTAATACCATATGCCGCCATAGGGGGCTGACAGGTTGGCACATGAACTTCATCAGTCCATTGCCCGAAATTGATAACGAGATTCAAAGCATGCCTGCTGCAGAGGCGCCTTCAGTGCGTCTGGGTTGCCAGTTTATCTGGCGCAACAGAACAGATGAGCCCTATCAGTCGTTAGATGACTACCTGGCTACCTTCGTCAGTCGCAAACGCAAAAGTCTTCTTAAAGAGCGCCGGCGCATCAGAGAGCAAGGAGTCGGACTGACTCGTTTGACCGGCGATCAGATCACTGCCGACGACATTGGTTTCTTTTACCACTGCTACCGCGATACCTATTTGCAACGTCGGTCCATGCCGTATCTTAGTGAAGAATTCTTTCAGCTACTGCGCCAGCGTATGAACAAGCAGATGCTTTTAGTCATTGCGAACGATGCTGAAGGCCCTTGCGCAGCGGCCCTCTGTTTTTTTGATGATAAGACTCTGTATGGTCGGTACTGGGGATGCATCAAAGACTATGATGCCCTGCACTTTGAAGCCTGCTACTACCAGGGCATTGAGTTCAGCATCGAACGCAAGTTAGAAACGTTCAACCCGGGTACTCAGGGAGAACACAAAATTAGCCGGGGCTTTGCGCCAGAGTTTACTCACAGCCTGCATTGGCTGGCGCACCCAGGCTTCAACAATGCGGTTCAACACTTCACCAGTGAGGAGCGCCAGCATATTATCGCGTACGCGGATGACGCCCACTCGCTGCTTCCATTCCATAGAGACCTTAATGGTGTCTGACTACGACGCTGCGTACGTAAAAATCTTTGAATACACACCATCTGGCAGATACCGCCCAGCTTTGGTATAACGTCTCCCTTCTTATCAGCAACAGCCCCAAACGCCATGAGCCTTCGCGCCTACAAAGTTCAGGATATTCTCGTTTTTGCTTCACGCGGAACGGAGGCCAAGCTGCTTGCCGCGCCAGAAATACGTCCAATGTCAGAGTGGAAAGAAGACGTTGCTGGCTGGGTTGCCTTGCGTGCCGAACGCACCCCCGAAGCAGACCCGCTCTGGGATGAATCAAGGACAGACGCATACATCCACGTCAACCACTGACTGACGGCTGTTTCTGGCTGTTTATTCATGCGAGCAGAACGGCCGCCATATAACGACGACTACCGTACTGACACATAGCCCCCAGATTGCGCAGGCTAACCGGCACATAGATGTTATCTGTGGCTGCCTGATCCAACTCGTCATCAACATCCGGATCGTTGATGTATGCAAACTCATCGTCCATAGCGACCAGCCAGACCCAGTGCGGTGCTTTGTTACGATTCATTCTGTATGTGCTGATCAGCAGTAGTATGCGTTTTCCGTCAGCTAAAGCGTCCCGCAATTCGTCCACACTGAATTGTGAAACCTCTGTACTGACGCCGATACTTTCACAGCGCTGTGCAAAGTCCTCGCTGACCAGTGTCAGTACTTCCCGCTTATGGGCATTGCGCACGCCATCAATAAAGGGCACTGAAAGATCTGAAACCCAGATTTTAGCTTCAATGTCTCTGGCTCTGGCGGCAAGTGCCAGCCCCTGCGCAGAGCAACCTCCGTGCCCTGTGGTGAGATAAATGGTCGTGGCTTCACGCCAGATATTCAATTCCTGAATCCTCGACATGGTATATCCCGGTTTCAGGCTTCGTAATGCCATCAACAGAGCAGAAGGGCCACAAGTAAACGGGGTCGTCTGAGCATAGAACGGCAGTTGTTCAGGAACGGTTTTGCCAGAGCCCAGGTGCTTCTCAAGACGCCAGCCCGCGCCGCCGTCATCGTAATAACCGGGTAGCTCACGAATTCGCCGGTACCCGGCATGTTCATAGAGTTTTATCGCTGAGAGATTGTCCTGACGAACTTCAAGACGCATAAAAAACACCCCACGTTCCACAGACTGATGTTCAGCCTTTTTAAGCAACTGACGTGCGAGCCCTTTACCGCGGGAAGACTCAGCGACTGCTATCGAATACAGCCGCGCCAGTGACGTACCTCGGTGAAACAGAACCAGAATATAAGCCTCGACCGGAGCATCCGGCTCTTCGTCATCAACGGCAACCCACAATTCAGAATGACTGGAACGAATGAAATGCCTGAAGCGTCGGGCATTGAGACGATCGCCGGGAAAAGAAGCGTTTTCTATCGTCGTCAGTGTACTGATGTCATCCGTTGTTGCGAGTCGAAAACTCATCGGGCCGGCCTTAACCTCGGGTAATGGAGCACACCGCAGAACACGGTATGGCGATATAGCATAGTAAGATTACCGCCCAGCTTCTGCTACGAAAAATATCACTCTATACGATAAGAAAATAATGATGTGGCAGCGAACTAATGGCGACTATGATAACTCTTACGCTAAACCTTACTCACACATTGTGCTGGAGCATTCCTCTTACCCATGAAACCACTGCTCGTACTTGTCGACCAACTCAGCGACTGGCAACCCTATTACCCTTCCCGCCAGGTAACCGCTGTCAGCGACTATCTCGCCGGCCATAACGAATCCAAAGGCTATGTGATCAACCTGTGTTCAGACTATTCATACCTGAGCACTGGCTACTATGGGTCGCTGCTGGCAGAAGCCCGAGGCGGTCAGGTATTCCCTGGTGTACGTGCAATCCGTGAGCTCAACAGCTTTGAAGCTGGCCAGCCACTGCCGCCAAAAACCAGCCGTATTCTGGAGAGTGAGTGGAAATCTGATAAGAGCGAATCCAACAAGAAAAAGGACGATCAGGTTGCACTGCGCGTGTACTTTGGCCAGACAGATAATCCAGCACTGAAAGCCGTTGCACGCAAAGTGTTCGAGACTTACGCGTTTCCTGTGTTCGATACAGTGCTGCACCGTGTCCGCGAAAATCTCTGGATAATTCAGGCGATCTCTGTGGTGCCACTGAGTGCATTGGAAGAAAACGATCAGACCCGTTTTGCTGAAGCACTGGATACCTTCAGCTCGAAGATCTGGCGCCTGAAACGAATCAACAAGCGGTTTAAATACGATCTGGCTATTCTGGTAAACCCAGAAGAGAAACTGCCGCCGTCGAATAAAGGTGCACTGACCTCGTTTGAAAAAGCAGGTCGTGAAGCCGGATTAAACGTTGAATTTATTACCTGGCAGGATGCAGGCAGAATCGGTGAATACGACGCGCTGTTCATTCGTGAAACTACGAACGTTGACCACCACACCTACCGCATTGCCCAGCAAGCGGAAAATGCAGGTCTGGTCGTTATCGACAGCCCGCGCGACATCATGCGTTGTTCTAATAAAGTGTACCTGCATGAAAGCCTGCAATTAAATCAGGTCGATACACCTGAGACTAAGCTGCTGATGACTCAACAGGCATACGATGTTGATGCCATCATTGAAGAACTTGGCCTGCCGGTTATCGTAAAAGTACCCGACGGTTCCTTCTCTATCGGTGTTGAAAAAGCGAAAACCCGGGAAGATCTGGAAGAATGTATTGAGCGTCTGGGAAGCCGCTCTGCACTGCTGTTATTACAGAAGTTTATGCCAACGGAATTCGACTGGCGTATTGGCATTCTGGATAACGAAGTGCTGTACGCGTGTCGCTACTTTATGGCCAAAAGCCATTGGCAGATTTACAACCACAGCGCCCGTTCTAAAACGAACAGCTCAGGTAATGCCGATGCTTTTGCTATTGATGACGTTCCGAAAAAAGTTATCAAAACTGCGCTGAAAGCAGCACGTTGTATGGGTAACGGTTTCTACGGTGTTGACCTTAAATCAAGCGGCGACCGGGTCGTCGTCATTGAAGTTAATGATAACCCGAGTATTGATAAAGGTGTGGAAGACCTGCACGCAGGCCATGAACTCTACCGCCGTATCATGGGCGTGTTTCTGGAAAAACTCGACGAACTTAACGGTCGCTGAGTCATGTGATCGGCCTACCATTGCGATGGTAGGCCTTTTGTTTGAATCAAGGCAGCAAAATCCATCGTCAATGCGATAGATACATGCACCATCACCCCACCCCAGATAGAACGGGACATGAGCGCAAGCACTCCCAGGAAAAATCCAAATAAAATAGCACCAAACGATTCTGGCCAGAGCTTAGGAAAGTGCAGCATCAGATACGGCAAACACATCACCGCAATCGACAAGCTACCAAATTGACGTTTCAACCCGTTGACCAGATAACCACGAAAAAAGAACTCAACGGCCACAAACTGCAGAATATAAATGCACTCCCAGGCCAGCAGATCAAACCAGCTGCGATGAGCGTCATCATAAAACGGATAATGAGTAGAAAACTCATCACCGAAGCTGGCGATAATCGCAAACACTATGATGGGGGAAGCTAATAATACATAACCACGCCAGTGCTCGTGCACTTCGCCCCACTGCCAGCCATATTCGCTCAGACGCTCTTTCATCCAGAAACGAATGGCCAGCATAGGAATAATCAGAAACCCCAGTAGGTTAATACTGCCCCACCAGATATATCCATAGAGCTCACGGTAATCACTGAAGCGATACACGTGGTACCAGTGGCTTCCGGTTAATTCATCCAGCCACTGTAATCCTGAGGCTAAATTCGAACTGTACTTGCCGTAATGAACTAACAGCAGACACAGGCAGGCTAATGCAATGACCTTCCAGGCTTTGATTGCGTTCTCTTGTTTGTCTGCCCCCTGCTTTCCTGGCTCTAGGCTGACTCGGGCGGCGTCAATCGCAGCCAACTGAGCGAATAAAAAAGATGGCTTTAGCCAACCGATAAGTCCCATAAAGACAGCCTTGTAAATTTATACGATTGCCAGAATTAACAACGTAGCTCAAGAGAGTCAGCCCATTGCTGCCAATGCCGGGCCGTGGTTTCTGTCGTCCATGCGCTTATATCAACCTTGGATGACGCTGATATGGCGGTCATAAAAAGATCCGCTGCTTTTTCGATGTTACCGGCCGGATAGCGCCACTCAGCTGGATACTGCTCACGATAACACAGCGCATCAGGCACAATAGGGATTGCCCCGGCCGATACAGCCTCGATAACGGATAATCCCTGAAACTCATGCTCAGCACTGCTGAACACCACAGTAGCCCTGGCCAGAAGCTGCTCATACTCGGCTCTTGGTACCATTCCGTCAGCGATGATATTACCGGCAAACTCCTCACGAATTGTGCCTAATACCTCAGGGCTGCGTTTGGCACGCGCCCCCAGTAAAGCGACGTCAAACAGAACTCCGCGAGCTCGTAACTCACGCAGCAGTTCCAACAGAAGGTCTGGGCGCTTGTCATACTCCCAGCGATGATTCCACACCAGTAGCGGTTTATCTGTGCTGTTCGATGACGTTTTCTGATTCGCTAATGTTTTCTGAACAGGATTTACCGCTACCGGTAATACTGAGCACCTGGCCGTAATCCGACCAGGCAGATTATCAGGCAAATAATCGGGTAAGCGTCGTGTCAGCTGTTCAATACCTGCGACAAAGGTATCCAGATTGAACTGTGAGTTGAACAAACACTGATCAGCGGCAAGCGCGGCGTATAACTGAACCATCTGAGGATCAACCGACGAATGCTGATCTGCACTGGTCGGATACTCAAACTGATTCTCGTGAAAATAGAGCGTGACCGGAACGTCGGCCAGAGCCGGATGCAACCCTTTGATCGTCGCCAGGTCAACCATCGAGGTCGCCAGTATGTGAGCAGGCTTGCCCTGCTTCAGGAGTTCAGGAATCTCATCTAACCATGACAAGGG
>JAYNJA010000030.1:0-15276 GCA_038109705.1 Thalassolituus sp.
ATGTCGCATTTCTTTTTCGGTTCGATATCGCGCCTCAAGCCGTCCAGTTTCAGTATGATGTTCGCGACGCACCCCCCCATCGACGAACGCATCAGTCGTGTTGAGCCCGGCTGGGACGGTCACTACCTGCAGCCAAGACAAAAACCTATTATGGTGCCGTCATTTGCAGCAGATTCTGGTGCGGAAGTGTCTGGCTTTAATAACTCCGGAGTCGCCTACTCAACTCCGGAATCCGCTAATGAAACTGTGCTATCCGAGCTTCGCGGCAGTGAGTTTCTACTGGGCGAGGTGGCGACCGCCAATGCCCATTCAGCACAGGCATTGGCCTTTGCGCTACTGATCAGCGGCAGTGATGAAGCCACTGCCCGGCGTCAGCAGGATCAGATCAGTATTCAACACGGTCAGGAAAGTTTCCGGGAAACTCTGCGCTATCTGGCAGAGGTACGCCGCAGTGATAAAGAGGTTCGCCTTGAACTGATCGAAAAAGCGGTGCCAGCACTGCGTCGGATGTCGACCAAACAGTATCAGGTATTCCATCAAACACTGGTATCACTGGTACAGATGGACGGCAAGATCGAACTCTTTGAATGGTGTCTGTACCGGATATTGCTGCAGTATCTGGGCAGTCATTTCGGCACTCTGCCGAACATCAGCCAGAAGCATAAGTCTGCCCATGCCGTGGCTGATGACATCGCCGTGATACTCTCCTATGTAGCTCACGCCGGTACCCCTAACGATCAGGCTGCGGGACTGGCTTTTGAAGCGGCGATAATTTCTGAGAATCTGCTGATGCGCCCACGCTCACCAGAACATGCCCACCAACATGGGTTGAAGCCGCTGAACAAAGCGCTGACGGCCTTAATCGCCAGCGCTCCTACCGTGCGCGAGCGTTTGATCCGGGCGATATCCGTCTGTATTCATCATGACGGTAAAATCACCCCAGAGGAGCGGGACCTGCTGCGCAGTATCGGCGCTATTCTCGAAGTACCTGTCGGTATGTTCGGCGACGAACAGGCCGCACTACTTTCTTAGGCAGTGCTTTCTTAGAGGGTTCTTCCTTAGGAGTTATATTCTTAAAGGTACGAGCGTAAAGATGCTGATTTAGAAATCCTGATCTACCTTCATCAGGTTCCTTCATCAGGTTCCTTCGTCAGAACTGACGGAGGATCCTGAGGGGCGGCTCCGACGTCACCCGGCGCAGCATCATACTGCCCGGAACCATAAGCCCGATAATCGTCACCGGAATCAACCAGGCCCAAATCCAGCCAAGACTGCTGTAGGGAATTTCCAACACGCCGACATACAAACCAGCCACCAGCAACTCACCACCAACCAGAGCTAACAGAGCCGCAAGTCCACCCAGCAGAATAAACTCAACCTGATGCGCGCGTCGTACCTGCACACGGGAGGCACCTAACGTACGTAAGATAGCCCCCTCTGCCAGACGCTCACGTGTAGAAGTCAGCAATACCGACAGCATCACCAGCACAGCACCGATCAGAACAAAAACCAGAATCAGTTCCACTGCGAGTATCAGACGTTGCAGAAGAGTATTCACCTGAGCGATCAGATAACGCGTATCGATAAACGTGATGCCCGGAAAGTTTCGTACCAGCTGATTCAACGCTGCATCCTGCCCCCCGGGAAGGTGAAAGCTGGTCATATAACTTTTCGGCAGAGCCTCCAGCAGATCTGGCGACAACATCATGTAGAAGTTTGGCGTCATGGATGTCCAGTCGAGAGACCTGAGGCTACTAATCTGAGCATCAAAATTCACGCCCGCAGCGCGGAAAGTCAGTACGTCACCAAGCTCAAAACCCAAGCGTTCAGCAAGCTCCGCCTCTACTGACACCTGACCGGGACCTTTATGCGTCGTCTCCCAGTTACCCGCCGTCACGGTATTATTCTCTGGAAGCTCTCCCGCTTCAGAACTTATAAGGTCACGATCAATTGAGCGGTCTCCGGCGATATCCAGTTCACTGACGGTCGTGCCGTTCACCGCAGTCAGGCGCATGGGCACCATAGGATAGAGGGGGACGGAATCCAGTCCCTGCTCATCAAGTCCGTCGAGGAACGCAGTCCGGTCAAAAGGCTGGATATTGAGCGCAAATATATTCGGCGCATCATCAGGCAGGCTTTGCTGCCAGTCTTCCAGTAAGTCTGTACGCAGCATGCCGGTCACTATCATGACCATCAGAGTCAGTGCGAACGCCAGCAGCTGCCCTGCAGTTGCCGTGCGGTCACGGCTGAGGTGCTGCCAGGCAAAACGCAGGCTCAATGGTAATGTTCGGTTCTGCAGAGCGCGCCCGGCCAGTGACAGCAGCCCGCGTAGTAGCGCCATCAACAGAACCAGAATCAGTGCACCTCCCAGAATAATCGCCGCACTCATCAGAGCGTCCCGTGTCAGTAGCCATAGAAGGGTAGTCATGGCGACAAGAGCAACACCGTATAACAGCCAGCCGGTCACCGGTACGGGCGTAATATCACGACGCAATACTCGCAGTGGACTCACCGCAGACAAGGGCAGAAGATGAGGTACGCCAAAGCCAAACAGACTGATAACACCTGCGCTTAGCCCCACCAGCCAGGCGAAAGGCCCCGCAGGAGGCAAGCCATCGGGTACCAGGCCCGAAAGCATATAGATCAGCGACTCCTGTAAAAACAGCGCCGCCAGTCCGCCAAACAGAGTGGCTAACAAGCCAATGCACAGTAGCTGCCATAAAAAGACAACAAGCACCGCCTTACGGGACAGGCCAAATGTTCGCATCAGAGCGCTGACATCGAAGTGGCGCTCACTGTAGCGGCGGGCACTGACAGCAACCGCGACACTGGCAAGGACAACAGCCAGCACAGCCGCAAGACCAAGGTAACGACGGGCGCGATCAACGGATTCGGACATTGCCCGATTACCGTCACGCAGCGATTCAAACTCCTGATTTACATCCAGCTCAACAGAATCACGGAAAGCCGTTATATCCGACTCGTCACCACTAACTAACAGGCGATAGGCCAACCGACTGCCAGGCCCTAACATAGGGCTACCCTCAAGCTCAGACCAGTGCAGCATCACACGCGGTGAGAGCGTGTAAAAATTCCCACCACGATCACTCTCTTTCTCAATGATTCCGGTCACGCGGTAGGGCTTGCCGCCCAGTTCAAGCTGAGTGTCCTGATTAAATTCCAATCGCAGTAACGAAAGTACCCGCCCTTCAACCCACACTTCTCCGGGCTGAGGGCCTGTATCCTGCAAAGAGGCCTGACTGTCACCCACACCGCGAACCCGCAACTCACCGCGCAACGGATAGCCATCATCAACAGCTTTAAAAGCCGCCAGAGCCATCTCACAGTCCGCAATCACCATACTTTGTAAGGTCAGCGTCCGGGCAGTATTCAGACCCTGTTCACGGGCAGTGTCCAGCCACTCGTCAGACAGTGGATCACTGGAGCGGATACGCAGATCAGCACCCAGCATATCATTGGCATTGGCCTCCATGGCCAGATCAAGACGCTGTGAAAATAACGCAATCCCCGCCGACACTGTGACCGCCAACACCAGAGACAGAAATATCAGCGTCAGTTCACCACTGCGGACTTCCCGGCGTAACAGCCTCAATGCCAGCAATAGCGTCGACACCTCTGCAGCGCGGCCTCTCATTACTGCACCTCCGGTTCACTGAGCACACCATCGGTCATCTGCAAACGGCGCTGGCACCGTTGCGCCAGACGCTCATCATGGGTTACCAATACAAGAGTTGTTGCAGACTGTTCATTTAACTGAAACAACAGATCTTCAACCTGAGTACCGGTTGTCCGGTCAAGATTCCCCGTAGGCTCATCGGCGAAGAGTATCTGCGGCTGCCCAGCAAAGGCACGGGCCAGAGCGACCCTCTGCTGCTCGCCACCGGAAAGCTGCGCAGGATAGTGATGAACTCGATTTTCCAGCCCCACCGCAGTGAGCAGGCGCAAGGCTTCGATCTCCGGCCGAACATCGGAACGAACGCGAATCTCCAGCGGCAGCATGACGTTCTCAAGCGCTGTCAGGCCGGGTAACAACTGAAAATTCTGAAAGACAAAACCAACACCCTCCGCTCTGACGGCGGCCCGCTGGTCTTCATCTAATGTCGTCAGCTCACGCTCCAGTAAGCGGATTGTCCCGGATGTTGGCAGATCCAGGCCGGCGAGAATTCCCAGCAAGGTCGACTTACCGCTTCCGGATGCGCCAGTAATCGCAACGCTTTCTCCCTGCTTGATCTGCAACCTGACACCCTTCAGGATGGTCAAAGGCTCATCACCACTGCTGACCGTTTTGGTAAGCTGTTCTGCAACCAGGGAGATTCCGCTTTTGTCTGACATAGTTTTACGCATCCTGAAATTAAGTCTGTTACTGATACTCAACGGTACCTTACTCGTATCTGGAACAAGGGCAGAAGAGGCAGCACCTGGCGTTCTGATCATAGGAGACAGCATCAGCGCCGGGTTTGGTGTACCGATTGAACAACAATGGCCACTATTGTTGGAAGACTCACTGCGGCAAGAGTTTCCGCAACTCACTGTTGTCGCAGCAGCAATAAGCGGCGACACCACATCAGGCGGCCGGGCACGATTACCGGCATTACTGGAAAAGCACCATCCAGACGTGACCGTGATTGCTCTTGGCGGCAATGATGCACTGCGAGGTACTCCTCTGGTGCTGGTGAAGAAGAATATCGAACAGATGATCATAGACGCCCAACAGGCAGGCTCACAGGTAATTCTGGCAGGTATGCAGATTCCGCCTAACTACGGGCCAGCCTACAGTGAAGGATTCCGCACTATTTATCCCGACCTGGCGAAAACCTACAACACAGGTCTTATCCCGTTTTTACTTGAAGGAATTGCCGCTGTCGACGGCATGATGCAGGCCGATGGCCTGCATCCAACCACCGAAGCTCAGCCACTACTTGCAAACATTGTGGCTGAAGCTGTCCGTAACGCCATCCCTGAAAAATAGCGAACGCGCTACGAGGGCCCTGATGGGCCCCTGACAGAAAAACTTACTCTGGCTGAGGAGTGATAATTAACTCACTGGTATCAACGCCTAAGGCTTCGAGTTCGCCAAGAATCATGGCGTAGGTGTTGTCGTCCATCTGTGGGGTACGGCTCAGAATGAAGAGCGTGTATTCAAACGGATCAGTTACTGCTGCGTACTGATATTCAGCATCATCCAGAACAACAATCAGGTAGTTTGGATATGGCAGATCGGGTGCCCCAGGAAAGACTACCTTCAGTTGAGAATTGGTCTCTTCGTCCCAGATTGTCGCATTGCCTACAATATCGCTGACCTCTCCATCGAGTGTGTTGAGGTAGCCCTTGTTGTACACCTCAACCGACCCGTCCTCGAGCAGACTATACTCGGCCGTGACACCGACCAGCCCCTCATTGAAAGACACTTCATTTGCGGCGATCTGGTACCAGAGGCCCATGTAACGGGGAATTTCGACATAAGGTACCGTTTCAACAAAACGGCAAGCGGAAAGGCTGATACTCGCGACCAGCAGTAAGACCACCCGGGTAATAAGCGTCATGTTACTTCTCCTGTATAAATTAATATACAAAAGCTATACACAAGCAATACAAAACACAAGTAAAAGTGGCAGGACGATACAGGACAACCTATCCGGTAGCTACATATCTATACCTGAAAATCTATACCTGAAAATCTATACCTGAAAATCTATACCTGAAAATCTATACCTGAAAATCTATATCTGAAAATTTATGCCTGACCTTCGATATGAGTCCGATGACAGAGCCAGTAACGGCTTCAACTTCAGTTAATACCGCGTGCACGTAATGCGCTGATAGCTTGTGTACGGTTCGCCACCTCAAGCTTACTGAATAAGTTCGAAGTATAGTTTTTCACGGTTCCCAGGCTTAAGTGGCATTTATCCGCAATCTGTTGATTGGTCATGCCGGCAACCAGACAGCGTGCAACCTCAAACTCTCTCGCGGTCAGGTCATCTGCGGTATTCGTGTCACTCAGGGCAGGAAACTCTGCTCCTCCATTCACTACAGAGCGAAGGGCGCTGACCAACTGGTCTATTTCAATACTTTTCGCCAACCAGCCACGCGCACCGTTACGACGAGCCTCACGACTGAGGGCGGCATCGGCAAAGGTACTGAGAAAGACCACTGGGGCTTCGGTCAATGCTCTGATCTTTTTAAGAGTTTCGATGCCGTCCTGGTCCGGCATGTGAAAATCGAGCAATATCAGATCGCAGTCAGAATCCGTGTTTTTCAACCAGGCCTCAAGTTGAACCCCTGAATTAAAAGCTTCGACCACAGTGGCTGCGCCTGAAAGATTTAACAGGGTCGATACGCCCTGCTGAACCAGCACCTGATCATCAACAAGAACCAGTTTCATCATGGGTTGCTCTCCGGCATTACTATTTTCCATGTCAGATGCCCCGCATCGTCGAGACCCACATCAAGCTCGCCGTTCATCGCATCTACCCTTTCTGCTGCCCCCGCCAGTCCGTTACCGGCTTCTATTACATCATCGCAGACAGCCAGGTCGGTAAAGATCATGGTATTCACACCATTTCGATAATGGCTTTCAATCCGTACTTCGCGACCAGAGGAATGTTTCAATACATTGGTGAGAAACTCACGCAATAGCGACAACATCGCCTCGCAGTGCTGGGGATCAGCAATCCGCACTTTCTCATCCCAGTCGACTTCAACTTTCAGTGTGGTTGCCTGATCAATCAGGTCTACGACGGCATCGTAAAAATGGACAGCGGGCACCTGTCGTAAGCCAGAAACAATGTCGTCGAGAACAACGAACATCCGGCGGGCCGCCGCTCGTGATTCGCTAAGAGATGAATTGAACAGCCCAGGGACCTCATGGCGCTGCAGCTGCTGTTCGAGGATCTGAAGATTCATATGCAGGGTAGCGAGCTCATGTCCCATATTGTCATGCAGGTTATGTCTGATATTGCGGCGTTCCAGCATACGCTCAGACTCTGCGATCTGCGCCTGAGCCATACGCAGCTCATCGCCCATAACCCTTAAACGCCGAACCTCTCCGACTTCAACGACAATGCTCAGACCAAAGCTCCATAACACCAGCTGCTGGATTGAGCACAGAATAAATATATAGATCTGATCATCCTGAAACTGGAATGCGAAGAGCAAAGCAACCAGCATATTGAAAGGCACCGAATAGCGTGGCGAAAAACGCACCACAAGCGATGCTGAATTGACAACCATCAGCACCATGTAAGGGCCATGTTCCGGCAGTATCTGTGATATCGGCACCAGCGCAACGGCACAGCTGTGCGCGAGAATTAGCAGAGCCCAGTAACGCCAGTCACGATTATCGACTCGCCAGGTGAGATTATTCTGCAGGAGGTCGCGTGTGGCGATAACAGCTAAGGTGCAGAACGCCACACCATTAACCAGCAGCAAAGCAGCCGCCGGTAAAAAATACGATGCGGGAACATCGATAAGTACAACAACCGCTGCGGTGGCCCAGGCGCTGATACCCAGAGCGATAATGATGCCAACACGCAAAATATACGGAATACGTAGCGGGAGAGATTCAGATTGCATGGGAGATTCTTCTTTTTAAGGCAAGAATATTCCAAGCGGGACGATCCCTCAATGCCGCTGGTCATAACGACAAGTGGTTAACCCACATGAGTTATCAGGCAGGCTTGTCAGTTATGACCGAGACTTTCGTCAAAAGTATGTCAACGCCCGGATTGTCTGTAGCACCAAGCGCAGAACTAATAAAAAAGTACTAGGTAAGTTCACTTACAGTGATATTCAAAAGGTTTATGAGCGAAAATGACACACGCAGGTCATGGCGCATTTCCACCAGAATTTGGTAAAGTGCGCGGGCAATCATTTGGGGGATTGAGCAATGAAGCGTTCCACTCTTTCTGCAGCCGTACTGGCTGCTATGGCAGCCTCTGCACAGGCATCCGACTATCCGTATTACTTCACCGCAGGTGCGGGCCACACTGACAATGAAATCAGTGTTGACCACTTCGGTGATCACATGAAACACAGTTACACCAACGAAGTATCATTGGGTTTCATGTTCAAGGACGACCTCGCTCTGGAAGGTAGCATTGTGATTCCTTCGATTATTCAGGAAGACTCACGTGCCGATGTTGAACAGTTCCGCTTCAACAGCCTCTACTTTCTGTCTGACGATGCACTGAAGCCCTATCTGACTGCGGCCATCGGTTTTGAAGATATGACTGCAGGTAACACAGGCGTTTCCAACTTACTGCTGTCTGTCGGTGCTGGTGCGCAGTATGACTTTAATGAAACCGTATTTGCTCGTGCCGAGCTGCGTTACGACGACATGGTCAATGAGTATCCAGAACACACTAATTATGTTCTGGAAGTCGGTTATCGCTTTGGATCAACGGCTGCCGCCGCTGGGGCAGCCGCGGTTGGTGGTGCAGCCGCATCGCAGAACAACATGACCAGCGAAGCAGTATCACAGCCTGCAACACCAGCGAACGCTGAACAGGCCAACAAGTTGCCAGCAACTGCCGCTGGAACAGGCGCAACATCCGCCTTTAACGATGCGGATAACGATGGCATTCCAGACAGCGTTGATCAGTGCAAGTCTTCTCCAGCGAACTCCATGGTAGACAGCCGTGGCTGTGACCTGATTAAGTCTGCTGAAGCCCTGCTGCGTTTCCCTCTGAATGGGTCAGGCATGCCAGCACGAGTGCAGGCATACCTGGACCAGATCGCTACAAACGCGAAAGCTGACCCAAGCATCAAAATTATCGTCGAAGGTCATGCAGACGAAACAGGTAGCGCGGAGTACAACGAAACTCTGTCAATGAAGCGCGCGAAAACGGTCGGAGACTACCTGATCGCTAAAGGCGTCAGCAAAAATGCCGTAGAGCTGAAGGCGATGGGCGATACCCAGCCTGTTGCAGACAACGCTACCCTGGTAGGCCGCGCAGTAAACCGTCGTGTTGAACTGACTGTTAAGTAACAGCAGGCTTTCACAGGCATTAAAAAGGGAGGCTTAGCCTCCCTTTTTATTTGCACTAGTGTTCCATGCAGAACGCTCTGCAGCACATCAACGCTTAGGCATAAACTTCTGCAGGTGGAACATACCGAAGATAAACACCTGCACTGCATCGAGGCGCTCATTCGTACTTTTCTTGCGGAATACCAGCCAGAACAGCAGGACTTCCAACACATGAATGCCGGCGACAACAAGACCAATCACAGGCAGATAACTGAGCAGACCACCCCAGCCCTGGACCGTAGCCATTATTACCAATACCCAGAACAACAGGGTCACGACTTTCATTACCAGAGTATTCATTAATACGTCTCCAGACATCATTTAACAGGTAATGGCAGGATGCCTGACCTGAATCAGCCTGCACAGGTGCACATGTGCCACCTTACGGTTGTAGAAAGGCAGACATCCGCGCCGCTGCCCGGTAGAATGGCGGCCTCACTGGGGAGGTAGATATGTCCGACGATAAAACCACACACTTCGGTTATGAAACGGTTAACGTTGAAGAGAAAGCGAGCAAAGTTGCTGACGTCTTTCACTCCGTGGCCGCCAAATACGATGTGATGAACGACCTGATGTCCTTCGGCGTTCACCGCTTGTGGAAGCGCATCACCATCGACATGAGTGGCGCTCGTCCTGGCAACACCATTCTCGATCTGGCTGGTGGCACCGGCGACCTGACCCGCAAGTTCTCACGTATCGTCGGTTCTCAGGGCAAAGTTGTTCTGGCAGACATCAACTCATCCATGCTCAATGTCGGCCGTGACCGTCTGACTGATCAGGGGTACGTTGGCAACATCGAGTACGTTCAGGCTAACGCCGAGTGTCTGCCGTTTGAAGATAATACCTTCGATATCATTACCATCGCCTTTGGTCTGCGTAATGTCACCGACAAAGACAAAGCACTGCGCTCTATGGCCCGTGTTCTCAAACCTGGTGGCCGCCTGCTGGTGCTGGAATTCTCCAAGCCGACCAACCCACTGATGAGCAAAGCCTACGATCTCTATTCGTTCTCGGCACTGCCATTCATGGGCAAGCTGGTGACCAACGACTCAGAGTCATACAAGTACCTTGCCGAATCTATCCGTATGCACCCGGATCAGGAAACCCTGAAAAGCATGATGGAAGATGCCGGTCTGGTACGCTGCAGCTACAACAACATGACCAATGGTGTGGTTGCTCTCCACCGCGGTATCAAACCCTGATGCTGCCAGAAGTTCTGGGGCAGGCCCTGTGCCTGCCGGCTGAAGCTCTGATTAATCGGGTACTGAAACAGGACCCGCAGGCGCTGTCGCGCTTAGCCCGACAGGAAGGTCGGTTGCTGTCCGTCGATATTGAAACGCTGGGGCGTTTTAATGTGCGTCTCCAGCGTGACGGCATTACCCTCAGCACCACCGCCGAAGCCGATGCCGAAGTTACCCTGCGCGGAACCACGTCGGATTTTATCGCCCTGGCCCGCGCTAAAGACAAAGCCAATAGCCTGATCAACAGTGCCATTGATATCGACGGCGACACAGAGCTAGCCCTGACACTGACGCGCACCCTGCAGTCGCTGGACATCGACTGGGAGGCCCTGATTCAGCCTCTGACCGGCAGTCTGCTGGCACACCAGATTGGCAAAGGGCTTCGTGGTCTCCTGCGCTGGGGAAGAGATACCGGCAGCACCTACCGTACAGCCGGCAAAGAATATCTTGAAGATGAAATCCGCGTGGTAACACCCGGCCCGCTTCTGAATAATTTCGCTCGTGACGTCGATACTCTGCGTCTCGCGACCGACCGGCTGGAGGCGCGCATTGCCCAGCTGGAAAATAACAAAAACTCTGAGGACTGAGTGTGGCTAACCTCTGGCGACTCTGGAAAATTCTCTTTATTTTCACCCGCTATCGTCTGGACGCCCTTGTCCCGACCGATCAGCTGCCGCTGAAAATCCGTATTCTGCTCTGGCTTGCGCCGTGGCGTCTGAGCCCGGTACCGAGCAAGCTCAGCCGCGGCGCGCGTCTGCGCCTCGCTCTCGAAGCACTCGGCCCGATATTTGTTAAATTCGGACAGATCCTCTCGACCCGCCCAGACCTGATTCCGGAAGATATCGTTGCTGAACTGAAAAATCTGCAGGACAACGTCGCCCCGTTCCCGACTAAAACCGCAATAGCCCTGATCGAAGAACAGCTGGGACAGTCTATCGGTGAGATGTTCGCTGAATTCTCCGAAAAACCACTGGCCGCAGCCTCTATTGCTCAGGTCTATGCCGCCCGACTGTTCGGAGAAGGCTCCGAAGCCGGAAAAGAAGTCGTGGTCAAAGTGGTGCGTCCGGGCATCGAAGATACCATCGAGCGCGATCTTCAGCTGCTGGAATTTATGGCCATCTTACTGGTGAAATACTCAGCAGACGGTCGTCGTCTGAAGCCTGTCGAGGTCGTAGAAGATTATCGCCATACTATTTATGGTGAACTGAATCTGCAGATCGAAGCATCAAACGCCACTCAGCTGCGTCGTAATTTCAGTAACTCTGAATTGCTGTACATGCCAGAAGTGTATTGGGATTACACTCGCACTAAGGTCATGGTGAGCGAACGTATTTACGGCATTCCGGTGGCGAATATCGACGAGCTGTACGCTCAGAACACCAATATGAAAGTTCTGGCTGAACGTGGCGTTGAAATCTTCTTTACCCAGGTATTCCGTGACAGCTTCTTCCATGCCGATATGCATCCGGGCAATATTTTCGTCTCCCGCGAACACCCATCAAGTCCGCAGTACATTGCCATCGACTGCGGTATTGTTGGCAGCCTGACAGACGAAGACCTGCACTATCTGGCAATGAACCTGCTGGCCTTCTTTAATCAGGATTACCATCAGGTTGCGCAACTGCATGTAGATTCGGGCTGGGTCCCACCAACGACCAAGGTACACGAGTTTGCCGCCTCCATTCGTAGCGTGTGTGAACCGATTTTTGAAAAGCCATTGTCTGAAATCTCGTTCGGTCAGGTTCTGATTCAACTGTTCGCGACCGCGCGCCGTTTCAATATGGAAGTACAGCCGCAACTGGTGCTGCTGCAGAAAACCCTGCTCAACATTGAAGGTCTGGGCCGTCAGTTGTATCCGGAGCTGGACCTGTGGAGCACGGCAAAGCCGTATCTGGAACGCTGGATGCGCGAACGTTTCGGGCCCAAAGCCGCCTGGAAAGAATTCAAGCGCCAGCTGCCCGGCTGGGTAGAGAAAGCACCACAGATGCCTGGCCTGGTTCACGGTGCCCTGACCCGCCTGAATCATATGGATGAAAACCAGTTACAGATTCAGAAGCAGCTGACCGAACTGAACCTCGCTCTGGAAGCACAACGGACACAGAAGCGACACCAGACACTTGGCTTAGTCACGATGATTACCGGTGGTGCACTCTGGTGGCAGTCATATGCCCTCGCCCTGCCAGAGTTTGCCGGGCTGGCCGTTGCCTCTACCGGGCTGGTCTGGCTGCTGGTGAAAGGTTAACCGGTGCGTTATTCTGCACCGCATGAAGAAGGTTGAATAAATGAACTGGCTTGACGCTGTAAAATGGGACTCCGATGGTCTGGTACCTGCCATTGCACAGGACCACAAGACCGGCCGCATCCTTATGATGGCCTGGATGAATCGCGAAGCACTGGAGCTGACCGCTCAGGAGCAGCGCGCGATTTACTACTCCCGCTCACGCCAGAAGCTATGGCGCAAAGGTGAAGAGTCTGGTCATGTGCAGAAGCTGCATGAACTGCGTCTCGACTGCGATAGCGATGTCATCGTTATGCAGGTCGAACAGATCGGCGGCATCGCATGCCATACTGGACGCGAAAGCTGCTTCTACAAAGTATTTGAAGATGGCCAATGGGTCGATGTTGACCCGGTCATTAAAGACCCGAGTGACATATACTGAGAGTCTTATGAGCGATATTCTTAAAGAACTGGGTGATATCCTGGAATCACGTAAAGGCGCAGAGCCTGACTCATCTTATGTGGCCAGCCTGTATCACAAAGGCCTGAACAAAATTCTGGAAAAGGTCGGCGAAGAAGCCACTGAAACCATTCTGGCCGCCAAAGACGCCGAGACCAGTGGCGATAACAAAGATGTTATCTACGAAACCGCTGATCTCTGGTTTCACAGCCTCGTTGCGCTGGCAGCACTGGGCGAACGCCCGGAAGCCGTCGTAAACGAACTGGCGCGTCGCTTTAATATGTCAGGGCTTGAAGAAAAAGCCTCACGCACAAAGAAATAAACGGAGAAACAACATGCTTGGTGGTATCAGTATCTGGCAACTCCTGATCATTCTCGTCATCGTGATTATGATCTTCGGCACCAAAAAGCTGCGCAATATGGGCGGCGATCTGGGTGGTGCCGTTCGTGGTTTTAAAAATGCCATGAACGAAAAGCCGGAAGAAAAAGACGTCAGTGAAGGTGATGACGAAGGCAAAGATAAAAAGCCTGAATCTCTGACTAACCAGTCTGCAGAAAAAGACGCCGAATTCACCAAGAGCAAGGATCAGGATAAAGCCTGATGTTTGATATCGGCTTTATGGAGCTGATGGTCGTCGGCGTCCTTGGTTTGCTGGTACTTGGCCCTGAACGGTTACCGAAAGCCGCGCGTACACTCGGTCTGATCGTAGGGCGTGTACGTCGCTCGGTCAGTAATTTTCAGGAAGATCTGGAGCGTCACGCGCGCACGGAAGAACTGAAGAAAAAACTTCGAGACCCGGCAGCGACCTTTCTCGATGAAGATATTCTCAACCCGGCATCGCTACGTCAGACGCCGACTGATGGCTCTTCAGAGCTGCCTTCAGCTGATGGCTCTTTAACAGCCCCGGCCGCTGACGGCTCGGCAAAAACAGACAGCACTGCTCAATCTGCAAAAGATAAATCCGAATGACCGATCAGGAACAACCCCTTATTTCCCATCTGGTAGAGTTACGCAATCGTCTGCTGCGCGCAGTATTAGCGATTCTGGTATTTTTTCTAGGGTTATTTTACTTCGCTAACGACCTCTACCTGATTCTGGTTCAGCCCCTGTCAGCTCTTATGCCGGCAGACGGGCAAATGATCGCCACCGGTGTAGCTGCTCCCTTTCTGGTGCCGTTTAAACTGACTTTTGTTTTAGCGGTATTCCTTGCGGTGCCTATCATTCTTCATCAGATCTGGGCGTTTATTTCACCGGGGCTATATCAGAATGAAAAGAAGTTCGCGATCCCTCTGCTCTTTTCCAGCATCGCCCTGTTCTACGCCGGCATCGCCTTCGCCTATCTGGTTGTACTACCGCTGATCTTCCGATTCTTCACTGGTATCGGGCCTGAAGGGATTTCCTTTATGCCGGATATGGGCAATATCCTCGACTTTATTCTGAAGATTTTCTTCGCCTTCGGAATCGCCTTTGAAATTCCCGTCGCTATTTTCCTGATGGTGCTGAGCGGCATTACCACGGTACAGTCATTAAGCTCGAAGCGGCCTTATATTTTCCTGGGCTGTTTTGTCGTGGGCATGTTGATTACACCACCGGATGTAATTTCCCAGACCGTTCTGGCACTGCCTATGTATCTGCTGTTTGAAAGTGGGCTACTGGCTTCTCGCCTGATAAAACAGACGGCCTAAATCGAAGACTAACTGAAAGATTGACGCGTCAGGACACTGCCTCCCAGCAAACACTTCTCTATATTAGCCCCGCCAGACACCTGTCTGGGTTCTCTTATCAAGGAAGTGATACATGAAATCTCTCTGCAAAACCCTCATACCAGCTCTGGCGCTGGTATCGGCCCAGGCAATGGCGCATGACTTTGCTAACGAAGCCCATCCGACTAAACCTAAATTTGAATTTGGCGTAGGTATTTTTGGAGGCGGCGAAGAACTGGCCTCGATGGAGTACGCTGATGGTAGCGATCAGACTGTTAAAGCCGGCGCTGGCCTGAATCTTTATGTAGGTGCAGTCGTTCCTGTCGCAAGTCAGTTCTCTGCTCAGGTTCGCCTCGGTTGGCTATCAGATTCAGCGACCGGTCAGACCACTTGGGGTGGCTATACCGTCGAATACTACTTCCAGCGCTATCCACTTGATGTAATGGCTCGCTTTGATCAGGGCAAACACGGATTTGCGCTCGGCGTGACCAAGCACCTGTCTACTACATTTGGCATCGAAATAGACGATGAATCCTCAGACGTCGACATTGACTCCAATCTTGGGATGGTAGCTGAATATCAATACCAGTTCGGTCCTCGTGCATAC
>JAYNJA010000030.1:15286-18822 GCA_038109705.1 Thalassolituus sp.
TTAAAGCTCAGAAGGTTACATACACTCTGGACGGCGAAGATATTAACGGCAATGGCGCTGGTATTACCGTTGGCGGCCTGTTCTGAGTTTGCAGAAATCTCTGAGGTCAGGCCAGTAGCAACGCAATTGCCGCCACCAGAGGCGTCAATAGAGTAGCTAAGACATTCAGTCCCAGTGCCTCCGGGCGCTGGGCAATGTTTTCTCTTAACTGATTCAATAAAGTTATGGTGCGCAAAGTTGCAGCCCAGGGAATCAGCGCCAGCAGAACCCATTGTGACCAGACTCCGGTCATAACAGTCAGGACGATCACCGCTGCTACCGCAAAGGTTGATATACCATAAGCCCGGATACCCGCAGACACCCCGTAACAGATAAGAAAATGATTACGCCCGTGGGCGGCATCTGCAGCGATGTCAGGAAACTGATTTAACAGCAACAGATTATTCACCAACAAAAATACCACCAGCACCGCCGATGCAATGCTAATCGTATCACCACCACCTGCCACTACAGTCGTACCTGTTACCATGAGTAAGCCGAACCCTGTCCCTGGCGCAATAAGACAGAGCCAGGGACTGCGATTCAGATAACGGGTATACGTCAATACCAGCAGACTGCCAGCACCCCCGAGAGGCCAAAGAGTAGGATGCTGAAGCGCCAGATAGGTACCACAGGCGATAGTCAGAAAAAGCGTTCCCATTGCCCCCCAGAGAACAGGATGCGCAGCTTCTGGTTGCGCAGGCAAACCACCACTTCCACCACTGAAAGGCGTACGCTCGGTCACAAGATCGAGGCCACTGCTAAAATCCTGATATTCATTCAGCATATTCACGCTGATGTGGGCGGCCATCGCTCCTAACAGGGCGACCAGAATATCAATGGAAAAAAACAACTGCGATGCGCTCACCGCGACGCCCAACAAAATACAGACCGGCGTGAGAATCAGAAAAGGAATTCGCATGGTCTGCATAACGGTAGCGAACATAAAGACGTCCCTGGTCAGGATATTTAATCAGCGCGAAGGTGGAGGTAAATCTGAAAACAGACTGCTATCGGTTAGTGCCGGGCTATCAAATATATCTTCGGTGTAGCAATGCCAACCGGCACTGATACGTCGCTCAACGATCTCGTGCGCCTTGCGCTCACAGAATCCCTCTGAAGCTTCTGCCCGCCAGACAATTCTGCTGTCACCTGGGCTGCCGAACCTCACCTGACACGGAACTTTCCAGCCCTGAGGGTATTCAACCTGAACAGTATGACGAACGTCACCACTGTCGCAGACCGTGCGCTGCTCTGGCTCAGCGACAACTGTGATTGGGGAAATGACTGTTAGCATCAGGAGTATTTTTTTTATCATGGTATCCCTACGTACATTTCACTGCGCGTGCGCAACCTGCGACATTCTTACTTTAAAACATTACTCAACTGAAGTGCGAGACGCTCAGACGCGTAAATCATCTGCACCCGTAACCACTGCCTGTCGGCGGTGAGATCATCTTCTTTGAGCCGCATGCCACGACGGTACTTCGCATAAATATTCCGGGTTCTGGCATACGATTCGTTAGCCATATCCAACGGTGTCCGAACGAGCTCCCGATCCGTCTTACGTTTATAGCGCTCAAAAGACCCGATAAGAGCAAGGTTTTTGCTCAAAGTTCCCGTTAAGCCAGCGACTTCCCGATCCCATAAATAATGGAGGTTGGTTTTCTCACCCTCGTAATAAAGTTGAGTGCGGTTACCACCACGGTCATCGGCGTAACTGACATGCATAGGCTGGTGAATATCACCCACAAAATGCCCAAGAAACGCCAGTGCCTTCCAGTCTGAATCCGGCGCCAGCTCTAAACGTTGCGCCATGGTATCAATGGCGCTGATCACACACCCTGATTCAGCGCAATCTGATGCCTTTACGGACTCCGCCCCTCTACGCAAATTCACGTAGTGCCAGGTTTTCGTGTGCTTATACTCGTCCTGATCACGAATCTTGTCGGGCCAACCACAAAGCCTGCCGAACGATGTTTCGGGCGACTGCTTAACCAGCGCATCAATCTTTCCCTGAACATCAGCTTCTACCTGCTGATACGCCAGTTCGCAGATCACTTCATGCGCTTTAAAGCTGAAGGCATTTACCTGCCCGGGCAGCAACAATAAGCCGAATAATCCAACCAACGTCAGCAGCGAATAACTACGGAAAACAAACACGTGTTTTTTACTCATGGGATTATTGTGCACCATCTGCCTGTTCTGGCCTACCCGGCATCATGCCGCATTGCGTCAGAATGTCCTGCCACTTAGTAACATGCAAGCGATGGGCGGACATCATCGCCTCTCTTTCCTTAATTAACTCCTTTAACCAGAGACGCCATGTGTCAGGCGGCACGATTAAAGAATCATCGCCGATTAGCCGACTGATGCGCTCCAGACGCTCAACCAGCTGAGCAGAAAAACGGTCATTCTGGCTAAGCAGCGGCTGTATCTCACCGGCATAAAACTTCTGAAATACGTTCTGAAGAATCTCCGCCTGCGGTGTTTTGCGGCCGGCAGGACATAGTGGCCGCGTCCCCAAACGCCCCCCCAGAAGCAAAGCAGCCTCATTACTCATGGCATGCAGTAACCGGTTCACTTCGCGCCAGCGGCCGATAACCTCCGTGGCTAACATCTGCTGCTGATGATGCTCCATTTCGCCAGACGCATAAGCCAATGAACCTGCTTGCCAGCGCTCGCCCTGAATAATCAGATAATCCAGTGCCTGCAGCCCTGCCAACTGCGCAGACTCTGATTGCTCTCTGGTTAACGGAGCAGCCCCCGGCTGAGTGAACACCTGCCACTCCTTACTGCTGAACCAGGCATTCCACCAGTAGTGCATCCGCTCGTCGTATTTAGCAGCAATAATGCGCTCAAGCTTGCTTGCAAGTTCAGGGTTACTGTCTTTCAGGCCACCAATGCACTCAGGCGCAGATAACAGGATATCCCGCTGCAGATGCATCCGCTGACTGGGCTGAGCGAGTTTGCCAAGGCTACTGTTACGGGCGCCTAAGGTGCGGCCTAACTCGCAGGATGACAGGTAAAGGAATTCGAGCAGATTAATACTCTGGGAGGCCTCTTCTACCACCAGCTCTCTTCTTAACGGAGCAGGGGGCATCAGAGCAGGGGGTAATACCGAAACAACGGTATCCTTGTTGGAACGATCAACCTGCAGCGAACGGGAAAGGCGATTGAGGTAATCATCTAACTGATCAGATGTCGTCGGAGTACAACCAGTTCCAGCCAGCGCAAATAACACTGTCAGTAGTGCAATCGCAACAAGCTTGAACCGGCGTGGCATTTAACCTACCGCCCCAACCAACTTGGGCGCGGAATGAACTGACGCTGCAACTCTTCAACAGAGCTTCGGTGCTCTTCCGTCAGATACGGGCGCTCAAGACTGAATACCTGATAGATGCCACCGCGCAGCATATCTTCTGAAATCTCGGCGTCGTCTGCACCCAACAGATTGCAGTGGAGGAATGAAAACCAGGATGTCACCAGAATCCAGG
>JAYNJA010000031.1:0-18811 GCA_038109705.1 Thalassolituus sp.
CGCCGATGAAATGAACTGGCTGGGTAACATCACCGACGCCGTATCCTCTATTTCTGGTGATTTCGAGCACGCCGTTGGTGCTCTGGATAATCTCTCTAATGGTACTCAGGGCGCAGTTGAGTTTGTCCGTGATTCGGTGATTGAAGTACTGAATGAATCCCAGTTCCAGGATGTTACCCGCCAACAGATAGAACATGTGCAGGTCGGCCTGAGTATGCTGGAAGAACGTTTCCGTCTGTTGAGCTATGCAGTAGCAGGACAGGTTGATCACCCTCTGCTTGACCTGACTGACGTGATCGAATCTCTCAGCAAGATATACACAATGAAAGAACAGGCTGACACACACCAGACCGTTGTCACTGGCGAAGCACCACCAAGCCGTGACGAGCGGCCACCTATCGAACTCTTCTGACGGAGGATTCATGGCAGTCAGGCTGGTTATCTGCAATCGTAAGGGAGGAACGGGTAAGACGACGGTTTCCGTCAATCTTGCCGCAGGACTGGCCAACACAGGCCTGAAAGTACTGCTGCTTGACCTCGACTCACAAGGACACTGCAGCAGTGGCCTGGGCATCAAAGCCCGCGATAATTTTATTCACGATATTTTTTATAAAAACGATGCCAATTTCGTTGCCTCGTTACGGCGTACCGATATTCCCAACTTGTGGCTTTGTCCTGCTGATCCGAATTTTGATCATAGTCAGGGGCGGCTTGATCCGCATCGTCTGAGCCATGTTATTGAGTCATCCGGCGTTGATGACGCTTTCGACATCATTATTATGGATACGCCTCCTTCGCTCGATATGCTGCTGCGTAATGCGCTACTGGCTGCACGCTGGGTTATCGTTCCTTTTGTTCCACACTACCTGTCGTACGAAGGTGTTAAACAGCTGGTGAAACTGATGTACGACATTAAGAAAACAGAGAATCCGGATCTGCAGCTGAAAGGCTTCTTACCGACGATGGCCAGTCAGACAAAACGCCATCACCGTAAGATTATGAACGATGTCGCCAGCCACTTTGGCGCGCAGCGTATGCTGCCACCGATCCGCTGTGATATACGCTTAGTCGACGCTTTTGCGACTGGAGAGCCTATTCAGATATTTGACCCAGGCTCCCGCGGCGCGAATGATTTTGGCGCACTCTGTGAACGTCTGACCAGCGACTTTAAAACGCCAGCCTGATCGACGGGAAACCCATCAGGCGAGCTCCTCCCTGGCGAAATACGCGGGTAGTTCTTCCACAGTTAATGGCCGAGAGAACAGATAGCCCTGCATCAGATTACATCCATGCATTTTCAGGAAGTTTCGCTGCGACTGATTTTCAACCCCTTCAGCACACAGTTCAATGCCCAGGCGTTTCGACATTTCGATAACTGTTAAAACCAGAGCATCATCTCGGGGAGTAACACCAATATTCTCAACAAACTCTTTATCAATCTTGATCAGGTCTATTGGAATCCGGGTCAGATAACTGAGCGATGAATAACCAGTTCCAAAATCATCCAATGCCACCCGACACCCCATATCCGCGACATCAGTAAAGAATCGGTTTGCCATATCAAAATTATCGAGATAAGCATGCTCTGTGACCTCGAACTCAATCAGTTCCGGCCGAATACCATATCGGGAGAATGTCTCTCTGATGTAATCTGAGAACTGATAACGTTTCAGATCAAATGCCGACAGGTTTACCGATACCAGAACGGGCTCTGGTAAGGTCTGGAAATACGCCGCAACATCGCGGCAGACGCGCTCTACCACCCAATCTGTTAATACGGAAATTTTACCGGAGCGTTCAGCGATCGGGATAAAGTCGGCTGGCGATACAACACCCAGCGCTTCACTCTGCCAACGTACCAGAGCCTCAACGCCTTTGGGACGGCCATCGCCATCCACCTTCGGCTGATAACAGATCATAAATTCATCACGTTCGATACCCGGCTCAATCGCATTGGCGATATCAATCTTACGCTGATGTTCAATCAGCATATTGCGACGGAAGAAACTGTAGCGCGATTTTCCTTCTTTCTTCGCCGCATACATGGCAACGTCGGCATTCCGGATAGTATCTTGAGTATCAAAACCACTCTCGGAAGCCCAGGCAATACCAACACTGGCACTGATCCGGACTTCCCAGGAATCAATGAGGAAGATAGTTTTCAGACCAGAAACAATTTCTCCCGCCAGATCTTCAAGCCCCTGCCCGGGATTACGACACATGATAAGAAACTCGTCACCGCCGTGACGACAAACAATATCTTCCAGGGGGACATAAGATTTCAGACGAGTAGCCACTTCAACCAGCAGCTTATCGCCCACCTCATGACCGAGAGTATCGTTTACTTCTTTGAAGCCATCGAGATCAACAAACATAACAGCAAGATCTCCGGTGCCTTCATGGCGACATTCTTTTAATGCATGATCGAGCATGCCCATAAAGCTCTGTCGATTAAGCAGACGCGTCAGGCTGTCATAGTTGGCCAGATATTCCATTTCTTCCCGGCGCTGTTCCAGAAGCTCGACATATTCCTGGTTGATGTCAGATTCAATACGGATCGCATCCATCATATTATTGATATCTGTCGTCAGCGACGAAACTTCATACTTCCCATACACCGGAATTTTAAGGGTGTAATCTTTAGTATCCTGAACTTTGCGGGCAAATTCAGAGAGCTGGGTTAAAGGCCACAACCAACGGCTGGCCTGAACATAAAACAAACCGACCATGATCAGTATCACCGCAATCGCCACTGGCAGGATCCGTAATGCCAGGTTCCAGGTACTGGTTTTCAGTGGCCCCTGCAAATCGATAATAAGTACCAGGTGTCCCATCACCAGAGGCGCCTCACCAATCTGGCGCACGGCACTTAACTCTCCATGCTCCCTATGAATTCCGTCGGTACGTAATCCCCACTTTGCAAAGTCATGCTGTACTTCACTGTCTGGATCCAGCATTACCTTACCGGCGTATACCTCAAGAACATTCCAGTCCGGATCATAAACCGCCGCCCCGACGACATTTTCATAAGGTTCCAGGCTTAAAAGGTAACGTTTGAGTTCAAAAAAATGGTCACCTTTTGCAAGTATTCCAACCAGGTCATTGGCCATATTCTCTGATAGCGCACGCAAATCGCTTTCCACATACCGTGAATAAAGCTCCCTGTGCTCACGCAATGCTGAATACAGAACAGAGGTTGCAACCAGCGCGATCGAAATCAGGCTTAACAACATCACGGCTGTTCTGATGCTTTTGATCAGCATGTACTTACTCTTCCCCTAGATTCGTTATTATTTTTTACCAGTATAAAAAGTATAGTGCAGCATGTATCTCCTGTGTGGCCAGATAAGAACGGAGATATAGGCTAACCTGGATAACCAGTTATGACATTTTGAGCCAACCAGTATAAAATGGGACGAACTACAAGCCGGCGGCTTTATTTCCAGCACTATACTCGGCTGAAAAGTACGATACCGGACTTTAAACACAGAAACGGAGCATCTGTAATAATGATAAAAATACGCAGACTCACTACAGGCTTGTCAACGCTGATGTTGATGGTCCTGGCACCAATAACCAGCGCTGAAAAAGTTACTGAAAATCTTGAAATTTCCGGTTTTGCACGGGTAATCGGTGGTTACCTTGATCATGACGACCGGCAGTTTGAAGGCTACACCGATGAAATTTCATTTGCTGAGCAATCTCTCGTCGCTGTCCAGCCAACCTATCATTTCACTGATAAATTCTCGATCACCAGTCAGGTTCTGGCACATTCCAGCGGAGATCGCGACTCGGGAGTAGAGTGGCTCTATCTGAGTTATCAACCGGATAGTGCCTGGCATTTCAGAGCAGGAAAATTACGTACACCATTCTTCATATACAGCGATAGTCTGGATGTTGGCTACACCTATCCCTGGGTATCAGCACCGGTTCAGGTATATAACAACTATCTGTTCTCTACCTTTAACGGTGCAAGCGGAAGCTACTTCTACTCGGGCAGTGACCTGGCACTGAATCTTGAAGCTTATTATGGGCACTTTAAAGGCGACCTGTTTCTTGCCGGTACAAAGGTTGATGTAGAAGCTGAAGTCGATGACCTTGCAGGCCTTGTGGCGACCATCAGTCACAACAATCTGTCACTGCGTATGTCGTACCATCAGGGTCATAACGATACCGTTATTCCTGCTGTTGAATTACTTAAGCAACCTTTACGTGCTAATGGTTTTAATGAGAGCGCGGATAGCCTGGAGTCCTCCGGCAGAGTGTATGCACTGCAGGCCTCTCTCAGTTACGACAGGGTTAACTCCTTCTATAAAGCCGAATGGGTGAAAACCGTTACCGGGTATAAAATGGCGCCAGAGGTTATCGGCTTCTACCTGCTCGGTGGCTATATCATCGATGACTGGACGCTGTACGGCACATATAGCAAAAGTGCTTATAGCGACATCCGCCCTGCCAATGAGCTCCCTCAGGCTCCAACGGGTAACGAATCACTGGATATGCTGTCAACAGCGTATTATCAGGTGTTTGCCGACACACCTAATGGCAGCCTTGAAAGCTATACCCTGGGAGCACGCTGGGATTTCCGACTGAATATGGCGTTGAAAGCAGAAACCACTCTGTTTGAAGAATCTCGTAACGCAAGTGGCTTTTTCCCGGATAGTGGCAGCGGCGAAAACGAAGATGCGATGCTGTATCAGATCGCATGGGAGTGGATTTTCTGATGAAAAAACTACTCTCATTATTCATGCTCACCGCATTCGTGCAGGTGATGCCATCGTACGCCAGCGAAGGGCGTGACCGGGTCGTTGTGGTAGCCAATACAACCGATGCTGAACTATCACTAAGCCAGGATCAGGTCCGTAACCTGTTTATGGGAGCCTCGGTTGGCCGGACGCTGCACCCCACTGTGTTGCCACCGAACAACCGCACGCGCAGTCTGTTCAACACCAAGGTGGTAGGCATGTCTGAATCCAGAGTTCAGTCTTACTGGGCTCAGATGAAATTTACCGGACGCCGCGCCTCACCGTTACAGGTCAACAGCGAAGAAGAGATGCTGCGCTATCTCACTAAAACTCCGGACAGTGTTGGCTATCTGACGGCAGATACCGAAATACCCGACCAGCTGGTAATTATCTACAGTACGGACTGATCTCGGTTAGTAGTGATATCAATAAGGGGCTTCGGCCCCTTTCTTTTTACCTGCATTCCCACGTGTCTTTCCTGCATAGCTTTACCCCACCCTTGATAACTGTTTATTTGTACAGTACTGTATTTATAAACATAAATAGAAAGGTCGCTGTGTCCATGTCATCAATTCATAACACCAACACGCTGGGCCAGCACTTTCTGCGCGGTCAGGTATGGAGAGGCGATCAGATTCCTGAGCTGTCACGAGCAACCGTCCTCGACACAGGCCACCCCGAACTCAACCGTGAGCTTCCAGCACAGGGCTGGCGTGCTGGTCAGGTCTGCGAAATTTATTCACAGTCTGCTGGTTGTGGTGAAGTCAGCCTGTTATTACCAGCACTGGCGAAACTCAGCCAGCAGGAACGCTGGATTATGCTGATTGCACCACCGGCCATTCCCTACGCTCCCGCCCTGAGCATGGCTGGCATTAATACGCGGCATCTGTTGATGGTACACCCAGCCAATCACAAAGAGGCTCTGTGGTGTATAGAGGAAGGTCTGCGCAGCGGGCAATGCAGCGCGGTTCTCGGCTGGCTCAATGCCATCGATAACACCTCTGTCAGACGTATACAGCTCGCCTGTGAAGAGCAGCAGAATTACTGCTGGCTATGGCCAGGACAAAATGCCGGACATAAGGCCAGTGCAGCGCCGTTGCGCATGAACGTGCGCCGCCACTCGGCCAGAGAAGCGGCAGTACAATTTATTAAGCGTCGTGGCAGTTGGCCCAGTAACGAATTTCTCCTGCCGTTATGGCCAGTTCAGCACAACTGACGGCCGTAATGTCCAGCTGGATGTATCTGTGGTTTCCTGACATGTATCTGCACAGTCTTATGACCGACAGCGCAGATACAAGGTCCCCCTGTGTTCTGTTGTCAGAGCGGCAACATGTGCTGCAGCTGACTGACACAGCCCGGACAGCGGGGGTTCAGCCGGGAATGTCTCTGGCCAGTGCCTTACTCCTCTGCCCGGAACTGGTGATCCACACTCTGGATTCAACCTATCATCAGCAGTTACTGACGCAACGCGCACTCTGGGCGTGTCGTTACTCCGCACAAGTCTACCCGGATTCACCACAGGGACTATGGCTCGAAATTGGCAGCATGCTGAAACTTTTCGGAGGGCTCAGAAATTATTGGCGGCAGATCGAGCAGGAATGCCTGCGACAACACTGGCCGGTACAGATAGCAACAGCAACAACGCCGCTGGCTGCTCGCTGGCTGGCTTTGTCAGATACGGGCCGGCCAACGCTGCAGGCCAAAGAATTACGTCCCTTAATTGATGCTTTAAAGCTCGAAGATCTGCAGCTCCCACACAATCAATTGCTGAATTTACAACGTCTGGGGATATGCACCCTGGCAGAATTGCGCCGCCTGCCACTGGCTGAAACAGGACGCCGGATCAGTCCAGACCTGATGCATCAGATGCAGCAACTGGATGGTTTACGGCAATACCCCATGACCCCCTTTCAACCACCACTGACGTTTTCAGATAGCGCATTATTCAGCCACGACGTGGAACACCGTAATGGCCTGTTTTTCCCGTTATCGCGACTATTAAACAGCCTCAGTGGTTTTCTGCATCATCATCAACTGTCCGTGCGCTGGATTGACCTGTCGATACAGCACAGAGATCAGCCCCAGACTCACTGGCAAATCCATTTTGCCCGACCAGAGTACCGTTATAACGAGCTGATTCAGCTCTGTCGCTATCAACTGGAACGCCAGCAACTACCAGCCCCCGCCACGGCCCTCAACCTTAATGTCGAACGCTTCTGTCCACGGGCCAGTGAACAGGCTGAATTGGATAATTCTGAAGCCGGGCATCAAAAGCAGAGTATCAATCTGTTAAATCGTCTTTACTCCCGCCTTACGGAGCGACAGATTAATAATCTGCAGACAACCGGAGACCCGCGTCCGGAGTATGCATGGAATATTGCCACTCCAACAAAGCACCATACAGACTCCGCCCCCACCCGGAAGGGGCAGTGGCCCCTGTGGTTATTAGCCACACCAGTTGCTATTCCTGAACCTGACTTATCTCCGCAGACGGTAGTGCACGGGCCTGTTCGTATTGATAGTGGTTGGTGGGAGCATGTACAGATCCGCCGGGATTACTATCAATTATTTCAGCATCAACAACTGCTATGGGTATTCCGTGATGATCAGGGATGCTGGTTTCTGCATGGATATTTTTCCTGATGGTAACTGACTTCGAAGTGACAGAACCCATGATCTATGCCGAATTACACTGCATCAGTAACTTCAGTTTTTTACGTGGAGGCTCTCATCCGGAAGAACTGGTACAACGTGCAGCAGAACTGGGTTATACCGCACTCGCTCTGACCGACGAGTGCTCTCTTTCTGGTGTAGTCTGCGCACACCGGGAAATAAAAGAAAACAACCTCTCGCTGAAGCTCATTATTGGCAGCGAATTCAGGCATAAGTCCGGAGTTTATGTTCTGCTTGCACCAGACCGTCAGGGGTATAGTGAGCTGTCACAGCTGATTACCCACTGCCGCCGTAATGCACCCAAAGGAGAATATATATTTTCACCTGAGCAGCTTCTTTCTCTTAACTACTGCCTGCTGCTCTGGCAGCCTGAACGCGCGTACTGCCAAGCATGGCTTACACAACTGACCGACACTTTTACAGACAGATTGTGGTTACTCGCAGAAAAAACTCTGGACGAATTTGATGATGCTCATTTCACCTATATTGTTCAACTTGGAGAGCAGACGGGCCTGCCCGTAACAGCCGCAAGTAATGTTCACCTCCATCACCCCAGCCGTCAGCGTCTACAGGATTGTCTGACTGCGATTCGTCTGAACAGAGCTATTCATAGTATTCGCCATATGCTTTTTGCCAATTCAGAACGACACTTGCGCTCTGCCCGCAAGCTGCATTCTCTGTATTCAAGAGCCCTGATTTCAGAAACCATGGTCATTGCCCGACGCTGTCATTTTTCACTGGATGAAATAGCGTACCTCTACCCTACAGACTCCGTACCTGAAGAAAAAACCCCTTCGGGCTATCTACGCGAGCTGGTTGAACAAGGCCAGAAAATACGTTTTCCCAACGGTACATCTGAAAAAATCCAACAGACCATTGAAAAAGAGCTGGCGCTGATACAAAAGAAAAAGTACGAACATTATTTCGTCACGCTGTTCGATATTGTCAGCTACGCCAGAGCACAGAATATTCTATGTCAGGGGCGCGGCTCTGCAGCTAACTCCGTTGTTTGTTACTGCCTGTTCCTGACTGAAGTCAATCCAGAAAAAGTTCAGCTTCTGTTCGAACGTTTTATCTCTGAAGAGCGCCATGAACCACCGGATATTGATATCGACTTTGAAAGTCAGCGGCGTGAAGAAGTAATCCAGTATATATACCGGAAATACGGCCGCGAGCGTGCTGCCTTAGCTGCCACAGTTATCCGCTATCGCCCCCGGAGTGCATTACGGGATGTCGCCAAAGCATGCGGCCTGAATGCTGCCCAGCAGGATCAGATTGTTGCGCGCTACGCTGGGCGTTATCTGGGAAAAGACTGGATGGAGCGTGTTTTTCCTGCGGATGGCTCCGCACAGACAAAGTTACTACGCAGCCTGACAGAGGAGATTCTTGGATTCCCCCGACATTTATCTCAGCACGTCGGAGGCTTTGTTATATCCGAAGGCTCACTGACAAAGCTGGTACCGGTAGAAAATGCCAGCATGGCTGAACGTACAGTAATTCAATGGGATAAGGATGATCTGGAAACCCTGGGATTAATGAAAGTCGATATCCTGGGCCTGGGTATGATGACGGCGATCCGGCGTAGTCTGAATCACCTGGGACTGCAGATGAGTGATATCCCCAACGAAGATCCGGCAACCTATAAAATGCTGCAGAAAGCAGATTCAGTCGGCGTCTTTCAGGTCGAAAGCCGGGCACAGATGAACATGCTTCCCCGCTTAAAACCCAACTGTTATTACGATCTTGTCGTACAGATATCGATCGTTCGTCCCGGACCAATCCATGGGGACATGGTGCACCCTTACCTGAAACGCCGCAATGGTGAAGAAGCCGCCGATTATCCGCTTCCTGAATTAAAGCCCATTCTGGAACGTACTTATGGCGTCCCTTTATTTCAGGAGCAGGTCATTGCATTTGCGATGGTTGCCGCGGACTTTACTGCAGCCGAAGCTGATCAACTCCGAAGATCAATGGCCAGCTGGCGACGCAAAGGCCATATGCATGCACTGCGCCAGCGACTGCGCACCAACATGCTGAAAAAGGGATTCAGTGAAGAGTATATCGAGCGTATCCAGCGCCAGTTGGAAGGATTTGGTGAGTATGGCTTCCCTGAATCTCATGCTGCAAGTTTTGCGCTACTGGTTTATATAACTGCCTGGCTTAAGTGCCATCATCCCGGTGTATTCTTAGCCGCATTACTGAACAGTCAACCAATGGGATTTTATAGCCCCGCGCAATTAATTAATGATGCCCGCCACCACGATGTGACGATACATCCCATCGATATAAATCAAAGCAACTGGGATCATTCCGCTCTGGCTGATGACGCTGTGAGGTTGGGTCTGAGGCTGGTTAAAGGACTTAGTCAGGAAACCGCGAAACTCTTAATCACAAAGCGCCCAGGTAATGGCTATCAAAGTATCCAGGAATGTTTATCTACCGGAAAAATAAGTAAGCATGAGCGTGAGGCATTGGCCTCGGCAAATGCCTTCGCCTGCCTGAGTGAGCATCGCTACCATGCCCGCTGGTCAGTATCAGAACCTTCAGGACATAATTACCAACCAGACCTGTTATCTGCGCTTAGCTCAGATAATCCATGGCCATTAAGCGCTCCAGATGAGGTCGAAGATCTACTTGAGGATTTTCAATCATCTGGCGTTACACTGGGCCGGCACCCAATTGAGATTCTGCGAGAAAAAGGCTTTCTCGGTGACAGCGTCAGTGCTGCTGGACTGCGCGAAAGAGCCCATGAAAGTGAATGCTATATCGCCGGTATCGTTACCTGCCGGCAACGACCGGGAACGGCCAGTGGTGTGACCTTTATTACACTCGAAGATGAAACCGGCTGTGCCAACATCGTTGTCTGGTTAGGCACGGCTAAGCGCCAACTGGCGACACTGATGCACGCCAGAGTACTGCAGGTGTACGGTAAGATAGAAAAAGATGAGAAAAGCGGGATCACGCATGTCATTGCCTACCGGTTAATTGATCTGAGTCATGCTTTAGGCCATTTAAAAACCAAATCGCACGACTTTCACTGACATATGCAATACATGGCGCACCATGACCATAACAAACCCGGCCAATTAAATTTTTAACAACACGATTTTCCCGAGCGAAGTGTCCTTCTACGACGGCAGCGATATATTTCCGGACTCACAATAAGGAGAACAGCCGCATGAAGCGCACTATTTTCACCACTGCAATCACCACCATGGCGGGAGCTGTATTTGCTCTGAGTCTCCCTGCATTCGCAGGCTCAAAAGGCGATGAAAAGCGCCAATACCATGAAAACGAAGGAAAAAACGGTTACGAGGTCTGGGCATCTGACCAGTCTAATTCGGTTGCTGGCGTTGCATCACGCGGCGTAGAAGGCAGCTGGATCTGGGTCTGGGACTCAAAAGACATTAAGCGCCAGCTGAAAGGTGGCCCGGATGCTGAGGCCCTGCCATGCGGTCCGGATATGCTTGATCGTAACGCCCAGGGTCCATGTAACCTGCTGGACGTATTCCCGGGCACCCTGGAAGAGTACGACGCCGATGGCCAGCCAACCGGCAATACCCTGGCGGACCTCAATGGCTTTGGCCGTCTCCACGGTATGCTGCCGGATCCACAGCAGCGTTACCTGAACGCCAACATGTTCGCGCCATCAGGGGGCTACGTTGGCATCATCGACCGTAAAACCCGTGCTGCCGTCGGCCTGTTCCGTGTTTCTGGTACTAACGTTGCCGGCGATGATACCCGCAGCGTGCATATGTCCTTCTGGAGCGAAAAAGGTGATGCCATCCTGATCGCAAACCTGCACGGTAAGGTGCTTGAGCGTATTGATGTTGAGCGCGACCGCAAAGGCCGCATCACTGACCTGACCTTTAACCGCAGCGCTTCTCTGGGCGTCGGTAAAGATATGGAAGTGACAACCTCAGCAACAGTATTTAAAGGCGAGAACGCCTGGGGTAAAGCACTGAAAGGCGATATCACCGGTAACTATGAAGACAGCGCATTTGCCGATCTGACGCCAAACGGTGTATGTAAAGAAAACGGCTGTAATGAAGGCCCGGATGGCACCCTCGGTGGTCGCCCAAATAACCTTATCATCTGTCCGGTTGCCAGCAGCAACGAACACGTTTATGTCACTCTGGGTGGTGGCGGCCTGATTGTGGCTGACCATAGCACCACACCAATGACCATTGTCGGTGAATACGGCAATCAGGCGATTAACGGCGCCGGCTGTGGTGGCGTAGAAGCCAACGGCCAGATGTTCGTCAACGCAGGCGTATCTGCTTCTGGTGCCGGTGCCACTCAGTCAGTCTTCACTATGTACTCGGTAGAGGACGCGGCCTTTAACCAGCCACAACCAGAGAACTCCCCTGAAGCATTACTAGTCTTTAAAGATGCGACCAACACCAGCACGGGCGGTAATCTGGACGGTGCGATCAGTGCCAATAACTCCGGTCAGCTACCGGGCATCACCACCCGTCGCGACGCTCACGGTGCTGATGCGACGATGGACGAACGCTATGTTCACAACGTTGACCGCATTCAGAACCTTGTAGAAGTGTTTGATACTGAGACCTTCGCTCGTACCACCTACGACCTGACCTCTGCTGATGGCCAGGGTAACGGTACTGGCCCTTGTATGGATTACTCCGTCAGTGATGATTCCGGTCTGCCGGCTAACGATCCAGCGCCAGACCTGATGGAAATCACGCCGGACGGCCGTTACTTTATGGTGGCGCTACGTGGTCCTACTCCGGTTTCCGTGACTCATTCAGCACAGGGCTCATGCCCGGGTGTCGGCATTATCGAAATTACCGATAACGGTCGTAGCGGTCGTCTTGCTGGCGTACTGCGCTCAAGCAACACGGTTGATACTGCCCCAGTATCGGCTGCCGGTGGCCATGCCTACACAGGTACAGAGCGTAGCGATCCACACGCTGCCACTGTGATTGCGAAGAAGCCTGTTCGTATTCGGTAAGTGCAGACATAAAAACGTCCGGTATTTACCGGGCGTTTTTATCAAGAGAGATTTATTCAGGCAGCTTTTCGTGAGAACAGCTTCTTCAGTCCCATTAATGGAATCAGCAAGACAAACCAGAATTTTTTCAGCAACAGCAGGCCTGCCGCCAGCATACCTGTTTTCGCCAATACTTTACCGGCAACCAGACCACCGATACCGTAGGCTGCAACCTTGTCGTATTCAGGATCAAACTGACTATACAGATTTCCGTCTGTAAACTCCGCCATTGCCAATACGTCATCGCGGGCAGCACTGACTTCACCGAGCTGACTCATGCCAGCAATAAAGTTCATTACCAGGTACCCCTCACGACCGAGAACGCGCACGTTGTAATTCAGCGTATTTTCTTCAGAGTCACCGAACTGAAGTTCCTTTGCCCAGTAGAGCTTATGAGTGACGTCATCGTAATACGGAGTTTCAGCCCACCCCACCAGTGACAGAGAGTCATAGCCATTTTCAATACGATATGCAGAATAATCACGGGTATCAGCCTGCATCTCGCTAAGCAGCTCGCTGTAATCAATGTCCGCAGCATCTTCATCAGAGACATAACCTTCATCTGAATAATCTATGGTTACTCCCCAGGCGTCGCTATCAAGTGGCGAATAGTGCGCAGGGAACAGCATACCGAGACTCAGTTCAGGATCTGGTGGATTACCCCATGCATCTTCAAGAACACGCTTGGTATCTTCTGGAGACAGATAATAGAAACTTTCTGGCACTTCCAGTTTTGCCAGCCCACCAGGCAATTCAATTGTGCCTGTCTGCGGATTGAGCGAAGCCAGAAAGGCCTCCATTGCCCGAAGATTTGCGGCTTCCTCTTCACTTAACTCGTAAGTGATCGCATCTTCGCCCGGTACGAAGGCCGGCTCTTCTGCCTGACTCAGGAGCGGACAAAGCGTGGCTGCTATTACCAGCAAACCAGTAGTACATAGTTTTTTCATAACATCCTCGTGTAATAGAACAGGACCTTCCTGGCGTTCACCATGCCCTGGTGCATTCTTTCAGCAGACCGGAGTATACCGGTACCCTATTGATTGCAGGGATATTTTTATAATGGTCAGTATCCTCCCCGCACCAGACGGATCCGATATGCCCCATCCAACCCTGAAATATAAATCGCCCCGGTAGCGAAGTTCACATGAAAGGCATAGTCTTCGTAGCGCCAGCTTGCCGAGCTGGTCCAATAATTTGCAGCCGTCGTATCGAAAAAAATATTCTGATTGATCGCCGGGTCACTGCGGCTGAAATCGAGAAGCGATGCAAGCTCTTTATAATTTGGCAAACGCCAGTCATTGAAGCCAGCGAATTCAACAGAACCAGCATGGATATGTGCATCATTCCATGTAAGTAGCAACGCGCTGGTGTCCGCGGAGCAGGCAGCGTCAGACCAGGTTTCCCCCTCAGAGCATACCTTCCACATCAGGCCCGTACGGGTATCAGTAGCAGTTCCGTTGTTATGTATCAGATAACGACTATCAGGAGTTGTCTGGATTACGTCAGTCAATTGCTCTGCGAACAAAGGAGTAGACGAAAGCGATATCGCACAAAAGGCAATATGACTGATTATTCGTATGAATTTATCCATCTTAATTTCCCCGGACCAGGCGAATGCTATGAGCAGAAGCGTGAGCATGAGCATTCAGTCGCTGAGCAAAGAATTCAACAGCCCAGCTGCTACCACTCTGGCCAGCAGCGGGCGCGCTTGTCCAATACGCTCCTGGACCTGCATTTGGAAAGTATCGGCTATCAACAGCTGGAGTAAGGTCCGGATTCAGTTTCAGAATGCCCAGCAACTCTTCTACCGTTGGTAAACGCCAGTCACTGAAACCACATAAGGCTTCGTTATTCGTTCGGATTATAAACGCATCCGTATTGCAGTAAGTTCCACTGTTGCCGCTCTGATAGCCGGTGCAGTTCTGGGTCACATCGTCACTGCCACTTATACCACCGTTACTGGCGTTGTCCGGGTTGTACCAACTGAAAACAGACTGATCACGATGCAAACCAGATGTCGTCTTTACTTCCCAGGCCAGTCCCGTCGTATGATCAAGTACACAGTCCCATGGCTCAGTCCCAAAATCGCCCGAGCCACTATACACAGTGCCGTCTGAAGCCAGACGGGTAAAATCGAAACCGGCAGATCCAGCCCCTGTTTTAGGCAGAGCACCGGCCACAGCAAGAGCATCGCGCCCGGAGTGCAGCGCAAGCCCCGCCGGCACAGGTGTCTGATCTGCATCGTCGTATACCCCTGCCGTCGTTGCTGTAGCACTGGTAGCAATGCAACCGCCAGGATTAACCCAGCCAGAGTCATCCGGATCGAATCCATTACATACGATCAGGCCTGTATCGTTCAAAGGTTTAGTGCCAATCATCCACTGCACTTCCTCCGAAGGAGCAGACTCCGTAACAGTACTGTTTTCGGTTTTCGAAGCGGTGATTACGGCAAACCAGTAAATGCCACGCTCAACATCCTGCAAAATCGTCTCTGTGGCGCTGATACCACTGATTCTTCCCGCGCCATCAAGGTTCGCATAATCGCTCAGGCTGTTAATATTTCCGAACGACTCCCGCGCATAATAGAGGGTATAGCTCTGTGCATCACTCACTGAGGGCCAGCGATAGTGCAGATTATCCCCCTGCCGGCTGACACTCAGTTCCGGAGCCGCAGGTGGCACAACCGTCGGCTCCTCAGGCTGCGGTGTAGGCTGTTCAGGTTCAGGTTCTGTCGGAGCAGGCTCGGGATTTTCCCCCACGGTAATGTCGGTACCATCTTCTGCAGAGGAATCGTCAGTCACATCACTCTGTACATCAGAATCCTCCGCAGCTGAATTTTCTGGCGACGCCTCCGTCGGTGCCTGCTCCGCTGGAGCTGCCTCGGAAGCGCTTTTGTCAGCCTTAGGGCCACCACTGCAGCCCTCGCCAACACCGGCCGCTATTGCAACCGCGAAAATAATAAAAGCAATCGCCTGGAGCATGAATCAGTTCCGTCATTACAAACACCTGCGTGATTGAACCGACGCAGGTAAAACGCTGAATAAATTAAAAACATACAACCGATAACGGTTGAAAGCAGACGCTATTGATATACTGATCAGTCGATCATTAGAAGAGGTGGTAACATTCTGACCCGTATTGTTCAAAACAGGTCGGACAGCGGTACCGGCTCCTTTCGTTGAACCAGACAACTCAAAGAACAATAGTCTCTACCGTGTCTGCAGCCGGCAAGCAGTCTCCTGACGCGACATAATCACCCACACAAGTACGATCGCCGGTAACCCCAGGGTCGCGGCGATGACAAAGAACTCAGGATACCCCGCACTATCAACAACCCATCCTGAGAATCCTGAAATAAACTTACCCGGCAAGGTCATCAGTGAGCTGAACAACGCATACTGTGTGGCTGTATAGCTTTTATTGGTCAGGCTCGACAGGTAGGCAATGAAGGCGGTACTGGCAATACCACCACTGAGGTTATCCGCGCTGATTACAAGCCCCAGCCAGTAGATGTGCGGGGCAGTTTCTCCCTGATGAGTTGCCAGCAAAGCGAACAGCAGATTCGTAGCCGCCACTAGCACCGCACCTATCATCAGCGGGCGCATAATGCCCCACTTAACAACAAGTACGCCGCACAACGCAGAACCGGCAATCGTCATAAAGAAGCCGAAAACTTTGGCGATACTCGCTATTTCTGACTTCGTGTAACCCATATCGAGATAAAACGGGTTGGCCATTACGCCCATGGCGATATCACTGAGGCGGAACACAGCAATAAACAACAGGACGACAAAGGCGAAACGCCCATAGCGTCGGAAAAACTCTAAAAACGGGCAGATCACCGCACCGAGCAGGTGGCGCTGCCAGAATGGTCTGTCAGCCAGGTGCATGGGGCGCCCCATCACCTCATCAACCATCTCTGCATCCATACGCTTCTGCTCTTCTGGCGTCCGGTGCTGTGGTTCATCCGCCCACAACGTCGCCAGTACTGCCACACCCATTAAGGCTGCCATAGAAACATAGGCCACTGACCAGTTGGCCATATCAGCAATATAGAAAGCGCCGGCACCAGACATAAGCAGTGCCAGCCGGTATCCAAAGATGTAGCCTGCGGACAAAGCCCCCTGCTGCTCATCAGGGGCAGATTCGATGCGAAAAGCATCAAGGGCGACGTCCTGAGTGGACGAAGAAAAGGCCACCAGCAAGGCAGCCAGCGCGATATACACCAGCGATTCCTGCGGATTCAGCTGACTCATCAGTAACAGGCCCGCTGCGATGCCCGCCTGACCAATAAGAATCCAGCTTCGCCGCTGGCCAAGACCACGTGTTAACAGGGGTAACTGCAGCCGGTCGACTACTGGAGCCCAGAGCACCTTGATCGAATACGTCAGGCCGACCCAGGCAAAGAAGCCGATGGCTGTGCGCTCAACACCTTCGTCCCGTAACCAGGCGGTCAGGGTTGAAAACACTAGAAGAAATGGCAGCCCGGCAGAAAAGCCGAGCAGGCTGATAACCAATACCGGCTTGCGGGTGTAGATCAGAAACGCATCTCGCCACCCGGTGGCCGGTACAGAATTCATCAGTCTTTGAAGTTCTTGAATGCCAGCGGCATATCGATGGTGTCATCGCTACGGAACATGGCCATGACTTCCTGCAGGTCGTCACGCTTTTTACCGGTGACACGAACGGTGTCGCCCTGAATGCTGGCCTGAACCTTGATTTTGCTGTCTTTGATCAGCTTCACCATCTTCTTGGCCAGGTCGGTATCGATGCCCTGGCGCATGGTTGCATCCACTTTGGTCTGCTTACCCACGCCGGTTGGCTTGCCGTATTCCAGACAGTTTACTTTGATACCGCGCTTGATCATCGCGCCCATCAACATGGACTTCATCTGTTCAATCTGGGTGTTATTGTCGGCGGTCATGGTGACCACGAAATCTTTCAGCTCAAAGCTTGCGCTTACGCCACGGAAATCAAAACGGGTGCTGAGTTCACGGTTCGCCTGATCTACTGCGTTCTGGGCTTCGTGTTTATCTACTTCAGATACAACGTCAAATGATGGCATGAGAGGTCTCCTAAATGGGCGTATGTATACCCTGCACCCGCCCGGATTGCAAAGGGCATCACATGATGATCACTGGCGAATGGCACCAAACCCACTAGGCTTAGTAGCAAGCGCCTGCCCAGGCCAGAGGAATATTGCCAGAGAGTCAGATTATGGACACAGCCCGCAAAGCATTAAAAACGGCACTCCACGGTGAGGGCATCTATTACTTCCGTTTCACTGGTGCCCGGCAGCAGGCCATTTTCCGCTCGGTATTTGAATACGACTATGCCACCCAAATATTGAGTCAGGTCGAAGGCTGTAGCTTGCTGGCCTATCTGTTCACTGAGCGCGAGATTCACTGTGTTATCCATTGCAACCGTGACTGGCCGGGAGTCAGCGAAGACATTCGCGAAGCTTTCATCAGACTGCACGACAGACTCTGGGACAACCAGAAGGCCGTTTTATCAGAGGAAGTCCTGATTGCTCTTGTCGATGAACACGCCTGCCTTGCTGACCTGGTAATCACACTTCATATGCTACCTGTTTCGCGAATGTTAGTTGCTGAGCCCAGTCTGTATCCCTGGAGCAGTGATCATTACTACCGACTGCAGGAGCCACCACATTGGCTAGAGGTTGGTCGGGTATTGAATCAGCTCAGCCAGACCCGCCATAACCGCGCTCAGCGTTACGAGTCAGCAATCGCCGCGCCGGATAAAAAGCTTCTCGATCTGAGTAGTGATTCATCATCCGGCTATTTGGTATTCGGACGGGATGAATTCATACAGAAGCAGATTAGCAGTGCCAACGTCAGCAAAGCAGTGCGCACCAGAAGCGAACTTGAGCGTCTCAGAAATGACGCCATCGGGCTGGTCGCCGAACGCTTTGGTATCAGTGCCGATGATATGAGTGACCGCAGTTACCGTCGCCAGTATCACCGGCTGATGCCCCTGGCCGCATGGCTCCTGCGCCAGCGTGACCTTTGCGATGAAACCATCGCCGACCTGCTCAATGAAGACGAAGACATTATTCCGATCTGGATTCGTGGAATTCCAGCTGAACATCCACAGGCGCTGACTGATCGGCTGTCAGCACTCTGGACGCCCAGAACACAGACAATCGCAACTGCAGCGACCCAGAAAAACGGGCCTGCGAAAAGGCATGAAAATGATGCCGCAACAGAGAGCGAAAGCGCTGATGATTCATCAAGTTCTACTTCAGATAAGCCTGACACAAACAAGGAAGACATCCGCGCCAGGGTGTAATTCTGTCCCGGTATTCATATAATTCCGGGATGAAACAATACATCGAGATACTCGGCACAGGTGCTCTGGG
>JAYNJA010000032.1:0-15357 GCA_038109705.1 Thalassolituus sp.
AGAGTTACCAGCAGTACCAACCAGACGTAATGGTTATTCAGATCACCCCACAAAAGAGTACTGACCGTAATCGATAGCAGAATTAACGCGCCACCCATCGTCGGCGTGCCTGCTTTGCTCAGGTGCGACTTAGGACCTACCTCACGAATTGCCTGTCCTATCTGGTACTCACGTAATTTACGAATGACTACTGGCCCCAGCAGTAAGGCAACTACCAGCGCAGTACCTACCGATAAAATTGCACGCAGAGTCAGATAATTTACTACTCCGAATCCGGATTGAAACTGCGCCAGCCAATCTCCGAGCCAAAGCAACATATCAGTTTTCCTCTTCTTGTTCTGTCAGTGCGTGTACGACTTTGTCCATACCTGCACTGCGGGATCCTTTCACCAACAGAGTGTCTGTCGCTGAAGTGTTCTGTTTTAAAAATTCAATCAGCTCGCTTTGAGTAGCAAACCAGTGAGCCTCGCCTGAACCAGTATTAGCGCCAACATTAGTACCAAAGGCTTCAAAAGCGGCTGCACTCAGTTCGCCTGTTGCGACCAGAAGTTCAATATTTCTTTCTGCGGCGTATGCGCCAGTACTGGCATGCATCGCACGAGCGTCATCACCGAGTTCTGCCATATCACCCATAACCAGCACACGGCGGGTATCAGCAAGCGCTAACACATCAATTGCTGCTTTAAATGAAACCGGGTTTGCGTTGTATGCATCGTTAAGAATCACCTGACCAGCGTGACCGGTGCAGCGCTCGAGGCGGCCAGATACAGGGGTCGCACGTTCAAGACCAGAGATGATTTCTGCATCTGACAGGCCCAGTGCATGAGCAGCAGCGATAACAGCCAGCGCATTACGTACATTATGCAACCCCGGAAAACCAAGGCTGATGTGACCGCTAACCAGCTCAGATTTAAGATCGAACTCGCTACCGGCCAGCGTTTCACGAATATTTTCTGCACTGATATCGGCCGAATGATCCAGACCAAAAGAAATGACCCGACGTTGGCCTGCGCGCTCAACCCATTGTGAAAAATAAACGTCATCGGCATTGAGAACCATCGCGCCATCGTCAGCCACTGCATCAATCAACTCCCCTTTAGTCAGGGCAATATTGTCGACTGAGCCAAATCCTTCGAGATGTGCTGGAACTACATTGGTGAGGATACCTACCTGAGGGCGGACCAAACGGGCGGTATATTCAATCTCACCTACTGCACTGGCACCCAGTTCAATCATGGCTGCTTCATGTTCTGGCGAGAGCGATAACAAAGTGAGAGGTGCGCCAATGTGATTATTCAGATTTCCCTGAGTAATCAAGGTGCGATACTTTTCTGAGAGCACAGCACCCATCAGATGTTTCACTGTGGTTTTGCCTGCACTGCCGGTCACAGCAGCTACCGGACCGTCAAACTGATCACGATGCCAGGCCGCGATATCTGCCAATGCGCGCAGAGTATCGGCGACGCGAATCACTGCCAGATCTGTTTCAACATCACGTACTGCCAACATCGCAACCGCACCAGCACTTTGTGCCTGTGCTGCAAATGCATGGCCGTCAAAACGTTCGCCTGTGAGGGGGATATACAGACTGCCGTTGCCGAGCGTGCGGGTGTCTGTCGATACTGAGGACACTTGTGTATCAGCATTCCCAGATATCAGAGTTCCGGACGTAATTTCAGCGATCATCGCCAGAGTTGGTTCACGCAACATGACCACCTCCCGCACGACGATAGCCCAGCGATTCAAGTACGGCAGCATCACTGTAGCTATGTTTCACACCATTAATTTCCTGGTAGTTCTCATGACCTTTACCAGCAACCAGCACAACACCATCAGAAGGCGTTGCAGCGACTGCCGCAGTTATTGCTACTGCGCGGTCATGCTCAAAAATAAACCGGGATGCCACTGACGACTGTTGAATATCGGCAAAAATCTGGTCCGCAGATTCTGTGCGAGGATTGTCATCGGCTACCCAGATGTTCTTCGCGCCACCTGCTGCGTCAGCCATCAGCGAGCGCTTAGTACGGTCACGATCACCACCACAACCAAATACCACTGAGAGTTCTTCCGTCTGACTGTTCAGAGCACGAATAACATTTTCGAGAGCATCCGGTGTGTGAGCAAAATCAACGACGGCTTTTGCTTTCCCTTCACAGGTGTAGAGCGCCATCCGACCCTCGACTGATTGCAGATTTCCTGCAGCCGCTACCAGCTTGTTAAATGACAAACCCATTAGAGAAAGAGCAGAAATTGCTGCAGCGACATTGGCAATATTGAAATCGCCCATTAAAGGCACAGTCAGGTTGCTACTACCCCATGGAGTATTCAATTCAGCGGTTAACCCCTGATCGGTTAACTCAATATTCCGGTAAGAAATATCTGCCTGATTGCCGATCTGCTCTTCCGTACGGGCAGCCGCGAGGCTAAAACAATTCGCGGGTACGCCAGACATTGCCTGCAAGCGCTGGCCGTATGAATCATCGGTACAGATCACGGCAGCCTTCGCTACGCCAGTTGTAAATAATGCTGCCTTGGCGGCGAAATAGCTTTCCATATCACCGTGGTAATCCAGGTGATCCTGAGTCAGATTGGTCAGTACCGCCACATCAAAATTGAGGCCTGCCACGCGGCCCTGATCAAGGCCATGTGAAGACACTTCCAGAGCTGCGGCATCGGCTCCAGCTTCAGCAAACTCGTTCAGCATGCGATACACAACACAGATGTCAGGCGTGGTATTGCGGGTCGCCTGCAATTCTGGCCAGATGCCATTTCCGAGTGTGCCGACAACGCCACATTGCTTACCCAAGGCATTGGCAAGTTGGGCAATAAACTGCGTCACTGACGACTTGCCGTTAGTACCGGTAACAGCATACAGAGTCATTTCGGCAACAGAGCTGTAGCGATTAGCCAGCCACTGAGGCAGTTTAGTTTTAATATTTTCTGCAGGGTAAACAGGCACACCGCCTGCTTCACAACGGAAACAGTCAGCCCCTTCTTCGATAATGACAGAGGCACCCGCCTCAATTGCACGTGCAATATATGCGGCACCATGAGCAGCGCTGCCAGCACGAGCGATAAACAGATCACCATTATTTACATCGCGGCTATCGGCGTGAATATCATTAACATCACGATCCCACTCGGGTGGGACATAGATAGAATCTTTGACGATCGCAGAAAGCTTCATTGTGCGCCTCCTGCAACCTGCAGCACCTGATCAGTGACTGGCTTATCAGGAATCACCTGACGCAGACGTAATGCCTGTTCCATTATTCGTGAAAATACAGGTGCTGCAACTTCACCGCCGTAATATTCTTTACCCTGAGGCTCATCAACTACGACCACCAGAATCAGATCCGGGTCAGTAATAGGTGCCAGCCCGGCAAACACGGCTGTGTATTCTGAATCTTCATAACCGCTGCGGCCAACTTTGTGAGCCGTACCGGTTTTTCCGCCAACGCGGTAACCTTCGACTGCTGCACGCTGACCAGTACCTTTTTTAGAGACAACTGTCTCCATCATATCCATCGTCTGGCGTGCAGTTTTTGCTGACATAACAGGGTCACAAGGCTGCTGGCCCACCTGATTAAGCAGTAGCGAAACATGCTTACGGCATCCGTCGACAAAACTCGTATAGGCTTCCGCTAACTGCAGTGGAGAAATGGCAAGACCGTATCCAAAGGATACGGTCGAGAGTCGCAGGTCATCCATCTGTTCTGGATATGGCATGCTGCCTACCGCCTCACCGGGAAATCCTAATGTCCCCGGACGTCCGATACCGGCCTTACCAAAAAATTCCCAGAGCGTTTCAGCGCCCATTTCTCTCGCCAGATACGAAACTCCGACGTTGCTCGACTTGGTAATAACGCCGGTTAAATCCAACACGCCATAATCGCGATGATCGCGAATAGTCTTATTTTTAATACGGACATAACCCGGTGAGGTATCAATCGGCGATGTCGGTTTATAACGTCCACCTTCCAATGCTGCAGCGACGGTAAAAGGCTTCATGGTGGAACCGGGTTCAATCAGATCTGCCACGGCACGATTACGCATATTTTCCGGCTGCAGGGCCGCACGATTATTCGGGTTATAGGAAGGCTGACTGACCAGCGCAAGAATTTCGCCGCTTTTTGCATCCAGTACTACGGCACTACCCGCACGTGCTTTGTGCGACTGAACAACCGCTTTTAACTCACGATAAGCCAGATACTGCAAGCGCAGATCCAGAGTCAGAGCCAGGTCACTGCCCGGCTCTGCAACCGAGGTGACCCCCAGCTGCTTAATTACATTACCCATCAGGTCTTTAACAACTTTTCGGGAACCCTCCTTGCCACTCAGGTATTCGTCGAATGCCAGCTCCAGACCTTCCTGGCCATGACCGTCTATATTTACCAGACCGAGTGTATGTGCAGTGACTTCTGCCGCAGGATAAAAACGACGATAATCCTCATCTGCGTAAAGACCAGCAATTTTTTGACCGAGAATTGCTTCCGCAATCTCCGGTTCCACCTGACGCTTTATATAGTAAAAAGAGCGTCCCTGACGCTCTGCTTTTTCAACGCGCTTCTGAAGATCACGACCATTCATTCCAAGCTTTGCAGCAACGGAAACCAATCGCGACGCATCAACCTGCTGAGGATTAACCCATAAAGTTTTTACTGGTGTACTGACGGCCAGAGGCTCACCAAAACGATCTGAAATAATGCCACGACTTGCAGGTTGCACTTCACTACGAACGGTGCGTTTTTCTCCCTGTTCAAACAGGAATGGCTGATCAATGGTATGCAGCATAACGAGGCGACCAGCGACAACCAATGCCAACAGAACAAATACAGCAAGCACCAGCGTAAAACGCCAACGTTGCATGCCTCCTGTGTTCTGTTCTGTAGTCGCCATCAGCGGAATATCCGAGTGTGTTCTGGTTCTTTCATTTGCAGACGCTTGCGCGCCAGCGTGTCTATTCGTCCGTGCGCCATAAGAGTGCTTTTTTCAAGCACCAGACGGCTATATTCCTGAGTCAGTTGCTGACGACCAGCATCCGCTTTCTGCCACTCTTTAAGCAGGTCGCGGTGCCAGGTAACCGCATTAATCTGTGCCAGAGCAGTCAGCAATACTGCCGCCCATAACACAACCTGACCGATACTCACGACAGGCGCTCAGCGATTCTCAGTACTGCACTGCGGGAACGGGCGTTACGGTCGATTTCTTCTTTGCCCGGCATGATCGCCTTACCAATTTTTTTCATGGTTTTGCCAAGCTGATCATCCGTTACCGGTATTCCAGGAGGCAGATCTTTGCCTTTTTCCTGCGCGCGGATAAAACGCTTAACCATCCGATCTTCCAGCGAATGAAAGCTGATAACGGCCAACCGACCTGCAGGCAGCAGGAGATCGACACTGTCCGCCAGTACATTTTCCAGGTCACCCAGCTCGTTATTTACCGCGATACGAATTGCCTGAAATGCACGGGTTGCTGGATGCTTATGCTTTTCCCACGCGGGATTCGCTTCTTTGATAATTTCGGCAAGCTCTGATGTCCGCGTAATTGAACGCTCTGCCCGCTCCCGGATCAGCGCACGCGCCATACGCTTAGCAAAACGCTCTTCACCATATTCTTTTAATACGCGTACAATTTCGTTCTCGTCGGTCGTAGCCACCCACTCTGCCGCACTGATGCCTGCATCCGGGTCCATGCGCATATCCAGCGGGCCATCATTCATAAAGCTGAAGCCTCGCCCGGCATCATCCAGCTGCGGTGAAGACACCCCCAGATCGAGCAGAATGCCGGTCACTTTTTCGATACTCAGGCGCTCAAGTTCCTGTTTCATATCGGCAAAGCTCGACTGAACAATCGAAAAACGGGAATCTTCGCTTTCCAGTTCTTTACCGCTGGCAATCGCCAGAGGGTCTTTATCGAATCCGATAAGGCGCCCCTTATCGGAAAGCTTGCTTAACAGCAGACGACTGTGACCACCACGTCCGAAAGTTCCATCCACATAAATACCGTCAGGGTCAGTGACGCACCCGTCGACGGTCTCGTGCAAAAGCACGGTGATGTGAGAAGGATCGTTCGTTATCACAGTGAAATACTCATAATCTGTTCAGACAGCTGACTGTCATCATTTACCTGCTCCAGATACTCTTCACGAGTCCCTTCCCAGGCTTCTTTACTCCAGAGCTCCAGCTTTTTGCCCTGGCCAATCATTACTGTTTCTTTTTCGAGGCCCGCGTAGTCGCGCAGCGCTGCAGGGAGCAGAATCCGACCACTGCTATCAATCTCGACATCCGTTGCATGCCCCACCAGCAAGCGCTGGATACGACGGGCACGCTTATCGAACGACGGCAGCGCAGTGATCTGTTTCTCGATGATTTCCCATTCATTGACGGGATAGATGAGGAGCGAGCGTTCTTCGGTATCAATTGTCACGACCAAATGACCATCACAAAGCTCGGCCAGACGTTCCCGATGCTTGGTCGGGATCGCAAGCCGCCCTTTGGCGTCAAGATTGATCGTATTGAGTCCCCGGAACATTTGTTCGTCCTTTCAGATGTGGGTAAGCACTAACATCGGTTGCTGACCTGCGACCTACCCACAATTCCCCACTATTCTCCACATTTAGACACTATAGGAAGCGAACCCGTGGTTTGCAAGCATTTGAAAGGCCTGTCTGAGACTAATTTTTTTAATAAACACAATGACTTAGCGAGTGTGGAGAGTTGGGTGGGAGAAAGTGGGAATTAAAACCCAAGAGAGTGTTTTACCTGCGGACGATAGTTAAAGTAACTTGTTAAGTTAGTAACCACTTACAAGGCTTTAGACGTTTTTTTCATATGAAAGTGACCACTAACAAACCAATCGTATTAAGTGGCCGGAAATGTCGCGGAAGGACCACAATTGTAAAGAAAAGCGGGTAGAAAAAGAAACTTAACGACATAAAAGTCGATCAAGGCTTACACTCAAGCGAAATCTGACTAAGTTGCACCCGATGAAACGCTTACTTCTGCGCCCATTAGTAAAGGGCTCTCTTGTTCTCCTGCCATTACTGGTCACCGTCTGGCTGGTCTGGTCAGTGCTCAGCTCCCTGAATGATCTTGGAGTGCGCGCTCTGCAACTGATGCATGCTGATCTGGTGCTGTTCCCAGGGATGGGTGTCATCGTTATGTTGCTTACCCTGCTGGCTGTGGGCCTGGCGTTTCAGCTGAATCCCATCAGCTGGGTGTACCAGTACGTAGAGGACGCTTTCCTGCGCCTGCCACTGGTAAAAACACTCTATGGTGCGGTTAAAGATTTTGCTGCCATGTTTGATGGCGATAAGCCAAAAGCACAGCAGGTGGTTCTGGTGGATATGCCAGACATAGGTAAGGTGGTTGGTTTTATCACTGCTGACCATGTGCCTGAACAGGTTACAGCGCTGGATGAAACCCAGCATCTGGTGCCTGTATACCTGCCGATGAGCTACATGGTGGGAGGCTACACCCTGTTCCTGCCAGAAGAGCGGCTGACCCATGTTGACTGGTCTGTCGAAGATGCCATGCGTTTTGCGGTAACTGCTGGGGTGTCTCAGAGCCAGGCCAGACAGCGGCACCAGCCAGTGAGTACACCAGCCGAAGATGTCCCTGCTGAGACTACAAATCACGATAGCTCGTCAGGATCTGCGGCACACGGCAGTAGCTGAAACACCAGCACAGCAATACAGGCAGTGGATGATCAGAGCGTATCGGCCAGAGCCTCAACCATGTTACGGGTAAGGTACGCCAGATCTTCAGCCCCCATAATGAAAGGCGGCATCACATAAAAGTTGTGAGCAAACGGTCTCACCCATATGCCTCTGTCGACACATGCCGGCTGCAGTGTCGCCATATCGACAGGCTGCTTCAGTTCAATCACACCAATGCCACCCAGTACGCGCACATCCGCAACACCATCCAGCGTCCGGGCGGGTGCAAGCCCGGCATTCAACCCCTGCTCAAGCTGCGCGACCTGCGTTTGCCAGTCGTTCTCTATCAACAGATCAAGGCTGGCGCAAGCAACGCGACAAGCCAGAGGATTGCCCATAAAGGTCGGGCCGTGCATAAAACACCCCGCCTCGCCTTCACTGATGGTTTCAGCGACCTGCGTCGTCGCCAGTGTCGCTGCCAATGTCATATAGCCGCCGGTAATAGCCTTACCAACACACATGATGTCCGGAGTAATCTCTGCGTATTCACACGCAAACAGCTTACCTGCCCGTCCAAAGCCCGTAGCAATCTCATCGGCAATCAACAGTACGCCATAGTCGGTGCACAAGGCTCGCGCCTGACGCAGGTACTCTGGGTGGTAAAAGCGCATCCCACCCGCCCCCTGAACCACGGGCTCAAGAATCAGCGCGGCGATACTTTTGTGGTTTTCTTCGAGCATCTGCTGCAACGGCAGAATGTCACTCGGATCCCACCCACTGTCAAAACGGGTCTGAGGTGCTGGAACAAAGAACTGCTTGGGCAGGATACCGCTGAACAGGTGATGCATTCCGCGCGTCGGGTCGCACAGCGACATGGCACCCAGAGTATCGCCGTGATAACCGCGCTCCAGAGCCAACAGCCGTGTACGACCTGTTTCACCTCTGGCCTGCTGATACTGAATGGCCATTTTGATGGCAACCTCGACCGATACGGACCCTGAGTCGGCAATAAAGACTTTATCCAGCCCTTCGGGAGACAGCTCTATCAAACGCCGCCCCAGCTCAACCGCCGGACCATGCGTCAGTCCGCCGAACATGACATGACTCATGCGCGATGCCTGTTCTGCAAGAGCGGCATTCAATACCGGGTGGTTGTAACCGTGAACCGCACACCACCAGCTAGACATACCATCGATCAGTTCCCGGCCATCTTCCAACTTCAGACGCACACCTTCAGCGCTGACCACCGGCCAGATATTGCCTGGTTGGGTCATCGAACTGTACGGGTGCCATAGATGTTCGCGGTCGTAAGCCAGATCCGGGTGTTCGAACGGTGAAGTCATGCGCCTGCTCTCAGAATGCGTTTCAGAATCAGTTATAAGCCCACTATTGTGAGGCTTAGGCGCCAGTAGTAAACCATTACCTCGCCATCAGGTTGACCAATAACTGGCACTGCTTATGATCTGCTAAGCATGTACCACTACCCCTTGTTCGCCTGATACAGGTCATCAATCACCAGGTAGCTAATTTTCAGGTAAGACGAGCACTATGAGCTGGAATCAACGAATCAACGATGCCCTGCGTCGACGCCATGAGCAACATCTCTGGCGTCAGCGCACCACGCTGGATTCGGCGCAGGGCACGCATGTTGTCGTGGATGGTAAAAAATACCTGAACTTCTGCTCAAACGACTATCTGGGGCTCGCCTCGACAGGCAGCGAAGAACTGGCCACAGCGGCACAGAAATGGGCCATCGGCAGCGGTGCATCACATCTGGTCTGCGGCCACAGCCGCGCCCATCATGATCTGGAACAGGCGTTGGCCGATTACACTGGCTACCCCCGCGCCCTACTCTTCTCGACCGGTTATATGGCCAACGTTGGTGTGATCAGCGCACTGGCTCAACGGGGCGATCTGATTCTTCAGGACAAACTGAACCATGCATCGCTGCTGGATGGCGCACAACTCAGCCGCGCACGCATGACCCGCTATCGTCATACCGATTTCGGCCAACTTAGTCAGCTGTTGTCTGACGCCAGCGCAAACCACGCTGAAAACTTACGCAAGACTTCAGGCGAGACGTTAGTCGTCAGCGACAGCATCTTCAGCATGGATGGTGATCTTGCGGATATTGGTGAGATGGCCGGTATCTGCAGCCAGCACAACGCCCTGCTCATGATCGACGATGCCCACGGGCTGGGGATACTGGGACCAGAGGGCCGTGGAGCCCGGGCACACTTTAATCTGAGCACAGAGCAATTGCCGGTATATATAGGCACTTTAGGAAAGGCCTTCGGTGGCTATGGCGCATTCGTTGCGGGCTCGGAAGAACTGATCGACTACCTGATACAGTTTGCCCGTTCCTACATTTACACCACCGCTATGCCCCCTGCACTGGCAGAGGCGATGCAAGGCAACCTGCTACGTCTGCAGAACGACAACTTACGCGCGACGTTATCGTCCCGTATTCAGCAGTTCCGGGTCGGAGCTGAAGAACTGGGCTTACCATTAATGGCGTCTGACAGCCCGATCCAACCACTGTTGATCGGTAGCAGTGACACCGCACTTCAATTAAGCAGCAAGCTGAAAGCGGCCGGTATCTGGGTGTCTGCGATTCGCCCGCCGACAGTCCCTGTAAATGAAGCCCGTCTGCGCATAACAATTACAGCAGCACACACCGCCGCCGATGTTGCGCATTTACTGGAGGTGCTTGCGGATATCACCCCAGCACATCTTCGACAGTCGGAGAGCGCTTCGTGATCAAGATTACCCAGCTCACCACCACTGATAAGATCAGCAATCCTGGTGATCAGGTTTGGGTCTGGTTACCGGGCTGGAGTTTTGCAGCCACTGTTTTCGAGTCGCTATACATGGCACTTCCGGGCACTCATCTGCTGGTCGACTATCGTTGCAATGAATCCATGACCAACGCGGCCCAGACCCTTGCAGCGCAAGTACCGGATAACGCCATCTGGTGTGGTTGGTCGCTGGGTGGGGCTTTAGCTCAGCAAATCTGTGCCACGAAGGCACACAAAGCGCTGGTGACTCTCGGCACAGGCAAACGTTTTATCAGCTCAACCACTGATTCAGCCGTCTGTTCAAGCACCGACTCATGGGGCATGCCAGAATCCGATTTCACCGCCTTCAAGGCAGTGTTTGAGACTAATCCGGCAAAAACTCTGAAACGTTTTAACGCACTGGTAACCCAGGGTAGTCCTGACACCCGCTCTCTGGTGCGTATTCTGTCAGCGCATCAGTCAGAACCATCGCCGGAGTTAACGACAACGCTTAACTGGCTGGAATACGGACCACTGCCTGACGTACCAGGAGCACTTCACCTATACGGCAACAGCGATGCCCTCACACCCGGCGGCCTGACGCCTGCAACCGGGAGCCCGGGTAACAGCCACGCCTTCTTTCTTGAAGAAGCAGGTCATCAACAGCTATTAGTAAAACTCATAAAACACCTGCCGCAACAGAATCAGGAGTTAATGAATAACAAAGGTGGTGCGCATGCGTGATAAGCACCAGGTTGCGCGTCAGTTCAGCCGTGCCGCCACCAGCTATGACAGCGCTGCGGGTATTCAGCAACGGGCGGTATCGCATCTACTGAGTGGGTTAGATGAACTACAGGGTCATTGGCTGGATATCGGTTGCGGCACCGGCGTAGCCCTGCCGCATTTGAGACTAAAAGGTGCCAACAAGGTCACTGGGATCGATCTGGCCGAAGGCATGCTGGAAAGTGCTCAGGCTCATCAGGACGACCATACAGAATTACTGCTGGCAGATGCGGACGAACTTCCAATTGCGGATGCATCCGCCGACGGCCTGCTCTCCAGCCTGATGCTGCAGTGGAGCGAAGATCCGTTCGCGACCCTGAACGAATGGCGCCGGGTACTCAAGCCCGGCGCCCGACTCGCCATTGCGACTCTGCTACCAGGCACGCAGCGTGAAATTCAACAGGCCTGGCATGCCATCGATAACCGCCCACACGTCAACGACTTCACTGATCTCGACACACTGCAGCAGGCGCTGACCGACTCAGGATTTATCAATATCAGCAGCGACACCGCCTGCCTGCGCGAAGAATATGACAGCCTCACTGCCCTGCTGCGTGGCCTGAAACAGATCGGCGCAACTAACGTCAATCCGGGCCGCCGCGAGGGCCTGGGCGGGCGTGCTGCACTCAAAGCGCTTGAAGCTCACTACCCGACCGAAATACACGAGGGGCAGACAGTATTCCCCCTCAGCTACGAAGTTGTCTGGATTTTCGCCACAGCAGCAGCCGAGAAGTAAGGAATCTCATAAGGGATCTCACAAGGAATTTCACTATGAAACGCTATTTTCTTACAGGCACAGATACCGACGCTGGCAAAACCCTGATCAGTGCTGCCTTGCTCTATCGCGCTGCCCTCGATGGTCACACAGCGTTTGGCCTGAAACCTATCGCCTCAGGGTCAGATCAGACGCCAGACGGCCTGCGCAATCGCGATGCTCTACTTCACCAACAATACTCCAACCCTGTGCGGGACTACGCCATCCACAACCCCATCGCACTGGAGCCGGCCATTGCGCCACATATCGCGGCGGCAGAAGCCGGGCTGGAACTGTCTGTCACCTCTCTTACTGAAGCCTGTAGTCTGGGGCTGGCTCAGCAAGACGATTATCAGCTGATCGAGGGGGCCGGTGGCTGGCTGGTACCACTGAATGACACCGAGACACTGGCTGACTTCGCCACCTCACTGGAGGCTGATGTGATTCTCGTGGTCGGCTTACGTCTGGGATGTATCAACCATGCCTGCCTGACCGTAGAAATGATTGAGGCAATGGGCCTCAGAGTCGCCGGCTGGGTGGCTAACAGCATCGATCCGGACATGGATGCACAGCAAGAGAATCTGCGTTATCTGACCCAGTGGTTTGACCGCCGGGGCATCGAGCACCTGGGTACTGTGCCACACTTTGATCAGATTGATCCGTTCCGGCCAGAAGAATTGCATAAGATTGCCGACCTGCTACGTTGGCCGAAGTGACGCCCCGGCTCACTGTTGCTATAGTTCTGAGAGTATTTAATTCCCCGACTGAGAATTCATGGACACTCCGGTCAGTAAACAGTTACAGCGCTTTATTCCTTTTGACGAGTGGTCAGAAGAGACCATCAGCCAACTCGCGCCCCACTTCCGACAATATCGGGCAGATGCCCGGAAAATGTTGTTTAAGCGCGGCGCGGCAGATGACGAGTGCCATTTTCTACTAGCCGGCAGTATCGACCTCGCCGACGAGAACTTCGACATCACCACCATCTCGGCGGAGGATGACGATAACTTTATGGCCCTCGACAGCACTTCAGACATCCATCGCTATGCCGCCATCACCAAAACGGCCTGCGAACTTGTCTCTATCAAGCGCGCCTATCTCGACTTACTGTCTACCTGGTCTGAAGTCCGTCAGGAAGCCAGTAGCAGCAATGATGAAGAAGCCGACTGGTTAGAGCGCCTGATCACCTCTGAATTGTTTGCACGGATTCCTCCCGCCAATATCCAGAAACTACTTAGTCGCTTCGAAGAATCTGACGCGGCATTTGGCGATGTTGTCATCCGCGAAGGTGAGATCGGTGAACACTGCTATGTCATTAAGCAGGGCAACGCACTAGTGACCCGAGGCAGTGGCGAAAATACCGAAACCCTGGCAGCTCTGGAGCCAGGCGATCTGTTTGGTGAAGATGCCCTGATCAGTGAGCTGCCGCGTAACGCAACGGTCACTATGACCTCATCGGGCAGTCTTGCCCGTCTGTCTAAAGAAGATTTCGACCAGCTACTGAAAAAGCCCGTGATGGTCTACATCAAGGAAACTGAACTCGAAAAGCTGATAGATGAAGCGGACACGGGGGTTATCGTACTTGACGTAAGGCAGTCTCAGGAAGCTGAAGCCGCGCCTGTCCTGCGCTCGCGAAACATACCATTATCTCAGTTACGCCAGCACCTGAAAGAACTGGAACAGGACTTTATCTACGTGGTTTACAGCGGAGGTCGGGCGGAAGCTGCTGCCTATATCCTCTCGGAAGCTGGCTACGAAGCTCGGGTACTGAAATAATCATTGAGGTGGCCAATGCATCGTTCCGGTGACCTCGCACTTCGTCCCCACCGTCGCATACGTAAACGTATTATCGCTGCCGTCGTGCTATCGGTTGCTCTGCATATTCTCATATTCAGCGAATTACCGACTATCCCGGAGTACAAGCCATACATGTCGCTGACCGCGACCCTTGAGCGCGATTTATCGCAAGGCCAAGACAACGAAGACAGCACCGGCACCAGTGATCTGCTCGAAACCCCTCCTGAGCCTGAAACACCACCTCAACCAGAACCACCTGCCAAAGCGCAAAAAGCATCTGCACCTGAACCATCACTACTACCGCCGGCACCGGCTGAACCACAGCGCACGGCCACTCCTCCACCAGTGACCAGCACCAGTCCGGATGCGCGGGATATCCAGACAACACCTGTACCGTCGCGGCCGCAACAACCGAAAGAGCCATCACCTGCCGTAAAAGAAGAGGTCAAAGAGGTCATTGCGGCACCAAAGAAAGAATTAGCTGGAGATACCGAAGTCTTCGGAACTCCCGAAGAAGCTGAATATCACAAAATTCTGACTGCGCATTTGCGTGCCTTCACTCCTCCAGCACCACCTCAAGCCACTGGTCGCATACGATTGCAGGTCAAGATTCAGTACGGCAGCATTATTACTGCGGTTGAAGTGATCGATAGCACGGGCAATGCCGCTCTCGAACATTGGGCCAGAACGGCGGTGCTGGGTATGAGCCCGGTACCTAAAATCCCCCCCGAAGTCAGCCAACCTTACTATTTCAGACCAACGTTAGGCGTTGAATAAAGTCGCAGATAAGACGGCTACTGCTTTTTCACCCTGTACAGAGTTAGAATCAGGTATCACTTCTGTACAACTATTATTAAGGAACCGATGTGTTTGAAACCGGGATCATGGCGTTTGCGCTGATAGGACTCATTTCATTTGCCAGTCAGTGGCTGGCGTGGCGGGTAAAACTCCCGGCCATTCTCTTCCTTCTCGCGTCGGGGTTCGCTCTGGGACCGGCAACAGGCCTGCTTGACCCAGACCTTCTGTTTGGCGACCTGCTGTTTCCACTCATTTCTCTGGCCGTCGCTATCATACTGTTTGAAGGCAGCCTGACCCTCGATCTCAAAGAAATAAAAAGCCAGCGCAAAGTCGTACAACGGCTGATTACAGTCGGAGCACTGGTGACCTGGGCAGTAATTGCCATCAGTACACACTTCCTGTTCGATATGGGCTGGGGTCTGTCTGTTCTTTTTGGTGCTCTCACTGTCGTCACCGGCCCGACCGTTATCGTGCCTATGCTGCGCACCGTTCGCCCGAATGCCGATGTCGGTAATATTTTGCGCTGGGAAGGCATCTTGATTGATCCTTTGGGCGCACTTCTCGTCGTTGTGGTGTACGAATTTATCGTTGCTCAGGGACAGACTCAGGGCGCTCTGAGTGGTCTGCTGGCCTTCGTCGAAATCATCGCATCCGGCACCGTACTTGGCCTGCTCGCGGGCTGGATGTTGGGCTTTGTCCTGAAACGTCGCTGGGTACCTGAGTATCTGGAAAACATGGCAACACTATCTATGTTGCCGTGTCGGTGACACGCCGATCTCTCATGGTGG
>JAYNJA010000032.1:15367-18725 GCA_038109705.1 Thalassolituus sp.
TGTTGCCAACATGCTCGCCCACGAATCAGGTCTTCTGGCAGTTACCCTGATGGGTATGTGGCTGGCTAACCAGAAAGATCTGCGCATCGGCGAGATTCTTAACTTTAAAGAGCACCTCACCGTACTCCTGATTTCAGGCTTGTTTATTCTGCTCGCAGCGCGCCTGACACTGGACGACCTGCTCGCGCTTGGTTGGCTGCCGTTTGCTCTGCTCGCCATCATGCAGTTTGTTGCTCGCCCGCTGTCTGTCTGGCTGTCAGCCATAGGCAGTACGCTCAGCTGGCAGGAAAAAACGCTTCTATCCTGGATTGCCCCGCGCGGCATCGTAGCAGCGGCCGTGTCGGCTCTGTTTGCGATCAAGCTTGAACAGTCCGGCGAGGCTGAAGCAGCAGTTCTGGTTCCGCTTACCTTCTCGGTTATCTTTGGCACCGTCGTGCTGCAGAGTGCCACGTCACGCCTGATGGCACGTTTGCTGGGCGTGGCTGAACCACCACCTCATGGCTTCCTGATCGTTGGTGCCAACTCTGTTGCCCGCACCATTGCCAGCGAACTCAAGCTTAATGGTGTTCAGGTTATGCTGACCGATTCGAACTGGGATAACATCCGGGCCGCCCGCATGGATGGCCTGCGTACGTTCTACGGCAACCCGGTTTCTGAATACGCTGAGCAACGCCTCGACCTGGTCGGCATTGGCAAGTTACTTGGCCTGTCGCCAGAACGAAGTGGCAATACAGTTGCAGGCATGCGCTTTGGCAGTGAATTTGGACAACACAACATCTTCGCCATACGCACATCGAGTGACGCACGTCTGTCCGAAATGCACATCGATGGGGAAGAGCATCGCGGTCAATATCTGTTCAGGGAGGATCTGACCTACAGCAAGTTCTCGAGCATGCTGTCGCAGGGGGCAGAGCTGCATTCAACCCGTTTGAGCAAAGAATTCACCTGGGAAGATTTCCAGAAACAAAATGGCAAAGACGCCATTCCCTTATTCGCAATTACGCCAGAAGGCAAGGTGCTAACCAGCATAATTGGGAAAGATTTAAACCCCCTGGAAGGCTGGAAGGTGATAAGTCTATTCACGCCAGCGTTGGTAGCAGCCAATGATCAGGCGGCACAGAACTAATGTTCAATATAATTTAAACCCGGGACTGCCGCTGGATAAACCCCAGCGGCTTTTTAAGCCAAAACAACCACACAAATATACTTTGTCGCATTAAGTCCAATTCGTACCAATAATCCTTTCTGTTGATAAGGTTATCGACAACGCCCTAACCACGTTGCATTCGGTCACTTTAGAGTCCAATTGCGCCAAAACATCCCCCCTATGTAGCGCAAATTGACATTGCTTATCCAGCCGCTGCGGCGCAGTCTGACCGCTCTCACCACCCAATATAATAAACAGTAGTATTGATCCCAGATGTATTCATTGAAACCTCACGCAGAGACGCTGCAGACTCTGCGCCGGTTGATGCCTCAGAAGGAATTGCGCAAATCAGCCCCGAAACTGGCAGTCTCCAATGATGGAATGCAGACGAGCACCCCCGCTCTGCTACAGGTCCTGAAAACCCTTGGGGACAGCGAACTGTCTGACAAACTTCCGGAAGTGTATCTGGAGTATGGTCAGATAATGGCGCTGCAACAGCAGGCAGGTGCGAAAAACCTGTTAGAACTGTTCCAGACCATGTGTGCTCAGGTAAGTACAACCGAACGTCCGTTCGATCTTCATATTCTGGACGATGGTCAGGTCAGCCACTGTGAGTTCTTCTGGAAGAATGATCCGACCCGGGTGCCGACACGAGCGCTGGCGGAACTCCTGCTCGCATTCGCTTATACCGCAGGTAATAACCTGCTGCAGGGGCTGACAGATCAGCTGTCTGTTTTCCTGCCATACAGCGAACCTGAATACCGTACTGAGTACTCCAAGTACGCACCGATGAAACTGACCTTTGGTGCACCTTATCTGGCCGTACGCCTGCCATCTCAGTTTCTGACTCAATCACTGGTGATCCGACCGTTGAGCTTCCACCCGACTGGCGTTCTTCGCCCTTCGCATCTGGTTGCTCAGAAAGCGTCGAACCTGTTACGCAGCAATCTGGCGAACCCGCTGACATTGAACGAACTGTCCGAACGTCTGGAACTGACAGAACGTACCTGTAAGCGCCGCCTGCAGGAAGCCGGTACTCACTACCAGCAACTGCTCGCTGATATGCGTCTGATTCAGGCCAGCTTCTGGCTCAGCCGTCGTATGTACAACGTAAGCCAGGTGGCTGAGCTGCTGGGTTACTCAAGCGTTGCTAACTTCTCTAAGGCCTTCAAAAAGTGGAGCGGTTTTTCTCCGACCCACGCCAAGCAGGGTCTGCTGACTCCGGATACCAATCCGGCGTTGCGCTGATCCGGGATAAGATCATCAAAGCCAGGACATGGAAGTCCTGAAATCCCCTCTTAATTTTGTGTGAACCCTGACGCCGAAAGCGCTATAATTGCGACCCTTTTTATCGACCCCAATGGTCGCAGCATCAGGATCCGTCATGGGAAAACAAACCGCTCTGTACAATTGCCATCTCGAAGCCAACGGTAAGATCGTCGATTTCGGCGGTTGGGATATGCCGATTCACTATGGCTCGCAGATCAAAGAGCACAACGCCGTACGCGAAGCCGCCGGTATGTTTGATGTTTCCCACATGACCATCGTTGACGTCCGTGGCCCGGACGCCAAAGCCTACCTGCAGAAGCTGCTGGCCAACGACGTCGACAAGCTGAAAGAAACCGGCAAAGCCCTCTACTCCGGCATGCTCAATAACGACGGCGGCGTCATCGACGACCTCATCGTTTACCGTATGGACGGCTGGTACCGCACCGTTGTGAACTGTGCAACCCGCGAGAAAGACCTCGAGTGGATGACCGCCCACACCAAAGGCTTCGACATCAGCCTGACCGAACGCCCGGAACTGGCAATGGTTGCCGTTCAGGGTCCAGAAGCCATTGGTATGGTGCAGAAGATCCGCCCGGAAGCGGCTGACCTGATCGATGGCCTGAAAATATTCCAGGGCCTGCCACAGCATGGCTGGTTCTACGCCCGCACCGGTTACACCGGTGAAGATGGCCTTGAAATCATGATCCCTGAAGAAGACGTTGTAGAGTTCTGGACGCAGCTGGTCGAAGCCGGTGTTCAGCCAGCAGGCCTAGGTGCCCGCGATACTCTCCGCCTCGAAGCTGGTATGAACCTCTATGGCAATGATATGGACGAGTCCATCAGCCCATTGCAGGCTGGCATGGGCTGGACCATTGCCTGGGAACCTGCTGACCGCGACTTTATCGGCCGTGAAGCACTCGAAGCCCAGAAAGCTGATGGCGT